>DAOPIR010000042.1:0-17161 GCA_035399245.1 Candidatus Limiplasma sp. | reverse complement strand
GTACCCCGACGTGTACCAGTACGATCTCGCAGCCTACACGCAGGAGTTTTACAGCCTGTTCTACGGGTATGATCTGTCTCCCGAAGCCGTTGACGCTATGTTAAATTAATCGAAAGCCGGAATAATTGATTGACAGACCCGACGAAATATGGTACATTCCGATAAACCGTTGAAGGAAAGTAAGTACGCAGTGGCGTTTCCGTTGCAGAGAGCCGTCGGGTGGTGTAAGGCGGCACGGAAGATATTGCGGAATGGGTTCCCGAGGGCAAGCCGAACCGGTACGCCGGTAGGTGAGACGGATCTCGCACCGTGAAAAGCGAAAGCGTATGATAGTACGCATAGAGAGGGCGCAACAGCGCCAAGCCGGGTGGCACCGCAGAGGTATAATGCATGCTTCTGTCCCTGCATCAACTATTGATGGGGGACGGAAGCATTTTTCTGTTCCCGAAACACGAAAGGAGAACAGCTATGGAAATCCCGTACAAAATCTACCTCAGCGAATCGGAGATCCCGACCCAGTGGTACAACATGCGCGCGGATATGCGGCGCAAACCCGCCCCGCTCATCAGCCCCGCCACATTTCAGCCGCTGAAATTTGAGGAGCTAACCCCCGTGTTCTGTGACGATCTGGTGCGCCAGGAGCTGGACGACACCACCCCCTACTTCGATATTCCCACCGAGATTCGGGAATTCTACAAGATGTACCGTCCCTCCCCGCTCATGCGCGCCTACCGGCTGGAAAAGGTGCTGGGCACGCCCGCGCAGATCTATTACAAGTTCGAAGGCAACAACACCTCCGGCAGTCACAAGCTCAACAGCGCTATCGCGCAGGCATACTACGCCAAAAAGCAAGGTTTGAAAGGCGTGACCACCGAAACGGGCGCTGGCCAGTGGGGCACGGCGCTGAGCATGGCATGCGCGTATATGGGGCTTGACTGCAAGGTATTCATGGTCAAGTGCAGCTACGAACAGAAAATCTACCGCCGCGAGGTCATGCGTACCTACGGCGCGCAGGCGACCTCTTCCCCCAGCATGTCCACGCAGATCGGGCGGAAGATTCTTGCAGAAAACCCCAACACCACCGGCAGCCTCGGCTGCGCTATCAGCGAGGCGGTAGAGGTCGCGGTTTCCAGCGAAGGGTATCGCTACGTGCTGGGCAGCGTGCTTTCGCAGGTGCTGCTGCACCAGTCCGTGATCGGGCTGGAAACCAAAACCGCGCTGGAGAAGTACGGCATCGTACCCGATATCATCATCGGCTGCGCCGGCGGCGGCAGCAATCTGGGCGGCCTCATTGCCCCGTTCATGGGCGAAAAGCTGCGCGGTGAGCATGATTACCGCATCATCGCCGTGGAACCCACCTCCTGCCCCAGCTTCACGCGCGGCAAGTTCGCCTACGACTTCTGCGATACCGGCATGATTACGCCGCTGGCCAAGATGTATACGCTGGGCAGCCACTTCATTCCCTCGCCGGACCATGCGGGCGGCCTGCGATACCACGGCATGTCCAGCATCCTGTCCCAGCTCTATGCCGACGGCCTGATGGAAGCGCGCGCCGTGGAGCAAAACGACGTGTTTGACGCCGCCGTGCTCTTTGCCCGTGCCGAGGGCATCCTGCCCGCGCCGGAAAGCTCCCACGCCATCCGCACTGCGATTGACGAAGCGCTGGTATGCAAGGAAATCGGCGAAGCAAAGACTATCGTATTCGGCCTCTCCGGTACCGGCTATTTCGATATGACCGCCTACGAAAACTACAACAACGGCACCCTGTCCACCCATGTGCCTACCGACGAAGAGCTTGCCGCCGGGTTTGCAAGTATCCCGCCGGTGCCCGAAAATTAGCAAATCCCTTCCCTCCTTTTATCGAGCCGCCGCGCTTTCACCGGCGCGGCGGCTTCCCTTCTTTGCTGCATGTGTCAATCGCGGTAATATCGTTTATACTATGAAATGCCGACTACTTTCCAAAAAGGAGATGCTATCATGCGAATCATCATCATCGGTGCGGTAGCCGCCGGCACCTCCGCCGCCGCCAAGGCACGGCGCAACAGCGAGGGCGCGGAAATTGTGATCTACGAAAAAGACGGGGATATCTCCTATTCCGGCTGCGGTATTCCCTACTTTTTAGGCGGTCATCTGCACAGCATAGACGACCTTACGCCGCGTGATCCCGCGTATTTTAAGGACAAATACAATATCGATGTTTTCACGCGGCATGAGGTGCTTGCCATTGAGTCGGCATTGAAGCGGATACAGGTTAAGAACCTTACAACAGGCAGCATTTTCACCGATCATTACGACAAGCTGGTGATCGCCACCGGCGCCAGCGCCGTGGTTGCGCCCATACAGGGTGTGGACAAGCCGCATGTGTTTATCCTGCGCAATATCAGCGATACGCGGTTGATCAAGGCGTATTTGGATACGCAGGCCCCGAAAACCGCCGTGATTATCGGCAGCGGATTTATCGGGCTGGAAATGTGCGAAAATTTGCAATCGCTGGGTATTGGTGTGACGGTATTGGAAAAGCTCCCCCATGTCACGCCCGCGCTGGATGACGATATGGCCGTATATGTGGAGGATTATCTTACGGAACGTGCCGTTGCCGTGCGTACGAATATAACCGTACAGGAAATCACAGACGATGCCGTAATGCTTTCGGATGGCGAAGCTGTACAGGCGGACATGGTGCTGCTTGCCACCGGTGTGCGTCCCAACACAAGCCTTGCAAAAGCGACGGGCATTGCAATCGGCGCTTCCGGCGCCATCCGCGTCAACGAGCAAATGCAGGCCAGCCTGCCCGATATCTATGCCTGCGGTGACTGCATTGAAACTTACGATGTGGTAACGGGCCGTCCATTATACCGCCCGCTGGGTTCCACTGCCAATAAAACGGGACGCATTGCTGGTGACCAGATCACCGGCGGTGATCTGCGGTTTCGCGGTGTGCTGGGCACGGGAATCTTCCGGGTATTCGATTTGACCGTAGCGCAAACCGGTCTATCCGAACGAGAAGCCCGTGCGCAGGGCTACGATGTCGTTGTGTGCCACAACATTAAACCCGATAAACCCGCCTACATGGGCGGAAAGGAAATGGTTATCAAGTGCGCAGCGGATGCACAGACAGGACGGCTTCTCGGTGTGCAGATTGTCGGGTTTGAGGGTGTGGATAAGCGCATTGACGTGTTTGTAACCGCCATTACCTTCAAGGCAAAGGCGGAAGATTTATTCCATCTTGATCTGGCCTATGCCCCGCCGTTTTCCACCACCAAGGATCCCGTGATGTATACGGGCATGATTCTGGAAAACGCCCTCCACAGGGGGCGCAAACAGCTGACGGCACAGGAGCTGGATACTGTTCTGCAATCCGGCGAGCCCTATACGCTGATCGACACGCGCGTTCCCGCGCAATTTGAGGACAATCATATCGATACCGCCCGCAGCATCCCCCACAGTGATCTTCGCATAGCCGCGGAAACACTGGACAAGGATAAGCTTACCGTCACCTACTGCAATAAAGGGGTTACCGGCAACGCCGCGCAGAACATCCTGCTGGGGAAAGGCTTTAAACATGTATACAGCCTTTCCGGCGGACAGAAGCAATACAAAAAAACGCACCGGAAATAACCTGCGCGTTTGCCGTTATAAGCAAGAAAAACGATGGAATCCTCTGGTTTGACGATCATCATGACTAAACTATCTTCATATTTGCTTTTTCCGTAATTACAATATCTACGAGGCTGTCGAGCGCGCCATGCGGCAATTCGGGTTGCAGCAAGTGTTCGCGGCAAAGGCACACCGCTTCGCAATGCACTGTTGCAAGGTACCGATCGTAATATCCGCCGCCGTGCCCCAGCCGGTAACCCTGCCTGTCGGCAGCCATACACGGTACGACGGCCAGATCAATCTCCTGCGGAGACAGCAGCGGATAGGTTTCATCAGGCTCCGGACTGCCGAACCGGCCCGGCTGCAGATCGTTTATTGACTCGATGACGCGGGCTTCCATCACTCCCCCGTCCAGGCAGCGGGGAACAGCAACCGTCTTACCGGCGTCAAGCGCCGCTTGTATAGCGCAGCGTGTGTCCGGCTCCCGCCCTATGCTGATATAGATAAATATATTCTGCGCTTGCTTCCATTCGGCCAGCACAAGCAGATTGTCCAATATCCCGCGATCCGAAAGCGCAATATATTCCGCCGGGAAATTCCGTGCTATTTCTCGTATTGCTTTGCGCAGCCGTTCCTTCTCCTGTTGGACTTGCAGCTCCATCTCCGTACTCCTTCCGGATCCTGTATAGCACAATTCCATCCCCATAGTACCACAAATCCGGTTGAATGTTTGGGCATGTAAGCGTATATTGTTAGCAAACAATTCGTGCACAAGCACGAAAGGGAGAGTACTGTATGCCGGATCTGTTTGATATCATCGGTCCGATTATGATCGGGCCAAGCTCATCCCACACGGCAGGTGCCGCCAGAATCGGCCGTGCCGCGCGGATGATCCTGGACAGTGAGCCAAAACGTGCGCACGTCGGGCTTTGCGGTTCGTTTCAAAAAACCTATAAGGGTCACGGCACCGACAGGGCGCTGATCGGCGGAATGCTTGGCATGAACATCGACGACCCACGTCTGCGCGACAGCCAGCGGTATGCCGACCAAGCGGGCTTTTGTGTTGATTTTTATCCGCTGTCGCTTAAAAACGCGCACCCCAACACCGTCGTCATCGACCTGAGCGACGGTCAAGGAAAAACCGTGAATGTACGGGCCGCTTCTATCGGCGGCGGGGAAATTCGCATTCAATCCATTGACGGACACGAAACGGACATTGCCGGTCATGCCAATACCTTTGTGATCCACTATCTGGATAAGTATGGCATGATCGCCACCATTACGCGGGAAATCGCCCATGCGGAAATCAATATTGCCAGCATGCTCGTTTCGCGTACATCGCCCGGCGGCGACGCCATGGTAGCGCTGGAAATTGACGGAGAGGCGGACGACGCACTGGGCGCGCGGCTTACGGCCTTGCAAAACGTGCATAGCGTGTCATATCTGGCATTTACACACGACAGTAAAGAGGACAGACCATGATGGATACGATTTTATCGCTCCTGGAAGCATCCAAACAATACGGTTCTATCAGCAAAGCAGCGATAGCATGGCAGGCAAAGGAAGCCCAAACCACCGAAGCCGCTGTGAGGCAGACCATGCGGGACAGACTCGCTGTTATGAAAGAAAGTCTGCAGGCAGGATTGTCCCCATCCCTTCGCTCGATGTCCGGCATGGTGGGCGGCGAAGCGTCCAAGCTGTTTGCCTGCGCCAATACCGGTCTGTACGGCCTCAATGCCAAAGCGGTCCCCTATGCGCTGGCAATTGCCGAAAACAACGCCTGCATGGGCAAGATCGTCGCCTCACCCACCGCCGGCAGCTGCGGCATCCTCCCCGGTGTACTGATTGCCGCACAGGAGCAATGCGATTTATCCGATGAAAGCATAATTGACGCAATGTTCACCGCTGCGGCCATCGGTCGTGTTATCGCGCTGCAGGCTACCGTCAGCGGAGCGGAAGGCGGATGCCAGGCCGAGTGCGGCACGGCCGCAGCCATGGCGGCGGCGGCCTATGTCGGTTTGATGAAAGGCAGTGACGAGCAGGCAATCAGCGCCTGCGGATTTGTGATTATGAACATGATGGGCCTGGTATGCGATCCCGTAAACGGCCTTGTGGAAATTCCCTGCGTATACCGCAACGCCGCCGGCGCCGCACAGGCGCTGTGTGCCGCACAAATGGCGCTGGCCGGCCTTGTGTGCCCTCTGGCGTGTGATGATCTGATCGGCGCCATGCGCGATGTGGGCAATGCGATGCCTGCCAGCCTGCGCGAAACCGGAGAAGGCGGCTGCGCCGCGTGCAAATGCCGTATACCAAAGCTATAATCGACAACAAAAAAGCGCCGTCGCGGGATACCGATCCTCCGCGACGGCGTTTTTAATCTTCTTATTTCGTATCGGCCACATGCTGCAGCGCATCACCGGTCAGCCTGTATACCGTCCACTCCTTCATCGGTTCGGCGCCCAGCGCCAGATAAAAATCGATGCTCGGCCGGTTCCAGTTCAGACAGGCCCATTCCAGCCTGCCGCAGCCGCGCTCCACGGCGATCTGCGCCAGCTTCTGTAATATGGCTTTTCCATAGCCGCGCCCCCGACATTCCGGCTTTACGAATAAATCCTCAAGATATATACCGGCCCGCCCCATAAAGGTGGAAAAGTTATGGAAAAACAGCGCATAGCCGACTTCCACGCCATCCTCCAGAATAAAGAACACCTCCGCCTTTTTCTGTACAAACAGCCATTCCTTCAATATCGCTTCCGTGGCAACCACCTGATCCACCATTTTCTCATATTCGGCCAATTCCCGGATGAATCGCAAAATCAAAACCGTATCGTCTTCCTGTGCAAATCGAAAGGTTACATTCATTCTTTCCACTCCGTTTGATTATTCCTGCATGATAACGTCTTCGTTAAATAGTCGCGTTTTCCTGTCATCGGATGTTCCCCCAGCAATAATGCTTCTCTATATCCATGCTTTCGACAGCTAAATCCATATGGCAAAATCGCCATATTTGAAAGTCCCGCTGCCATGGTGCAGTTTGCCTTCCGCTTTCAGCTGCCGGAAAGCATTCCGCATCCTTAAGAGTATTTCCGGTTGGATATCCAGGCTGTGATGTGGCGGAAATACCTGTTTCACCGGGAGGGCGGCAACGCGCTCAATGGATTTCAGATAGGCTTCCGGATCGGTGGAGGGATAATAGGCAAACAAAGTATCCTTGTAAACCAAATCGCCGGTGAAAAGGTAGCCTCGCTCTTTTTCATAAAAACACATATGCCCCGGCGAATGTCCGGGTGTATGCAACACCTGAATAACACGCCCGCCGATGTCGATCCAATCGTTATCTTTCAGTACCTTTGCAGGCATTCCTTGAAAGAACTCATAATCGTCAACATTGTATCCATTGGGTAGATCGCAACGGTCCACTACCATGTCCTTTATTTGTTTCATGGTCAAGGGAAACTCTCCGTTCAGCCAATTCAGCTCATCCTCATGGGCGTAGAAATCCGGGAAATATCGATGGCCGCCAATGTGATCCCAATGGACATGGGTTGCTACGGCGGTGACCGGTTTATCTGTCAGTTTCACCACTTCGTCGTAAATATTACAGATGCCGAGACCAGTATCGATCAGCAGCGCCTTTTCCGTTCCGGTAAGCAAATAGCAATGTGTTTCTTCCCAATGTCGGTACTCGCTGATGATATGCGTGTCATCAGCGATATGGTCTATTGTGAACCAGTCATTCATGAAATCAATCCCTTTTGCTTATTTGCTGACAGCACCTTTCAAATGCATGTTTATCTACGAATCAGCTTACTGATTATAACAGCTTGAAGGCGAAGCAGCATATACACAGATAAAAACAGGCCAGCTCATTGTCGGCCTGCTTTTATCCTCATAGACACGCAAGATGTTTTCGGTTGGTGCGGGCAGCGGGACTTGAACCCGCATGCTCTCTCGAGCGAAGGATTTTAAGTCCTTTGTGTCTGCCATTCCACCATGCCCACACGCGAAAAGATCATATCACGAAACCCTTTCAGCGTCAATATTCGCTGGTATGATTTTCATGCGGAACCCATTGATAAAACTTGAATATACACCCTGTTCATGGTATCATGGAAACTGGATAAGCATAGTGCATACGCACTGGATGATCCACTCGATACCGCTCCATTTTACATGTTAGGAGAACTGTCGTGCCGCAAGTAAAACAACGGGTAGAACTGGTACGCTGTACCGAAAACGGCGAAGCTCTGATGGCGTTGGCCGCCAAGCTTTGCTATGCGGGCGGGGACGTTGCCTCGCTGCTCAAGCGCATTGAGACGAATGACCAGCGTGAGTTTGTAAGCAAAATACTCAAGATGGGCCACGAAAGCGTGATGGAGCACATCTCCTTCACTTTTTTAATCGAAGGAGTCAGCCGTACGCTGCTGGCGCAGCTTACGCGGCACCGCATTGCCAGCTTCAGCGTGCAGAGCCAGCGATATGTGAGCTATGAAAAAGGCTTTGGATTCATTGTGCCGCCATCCGTGGAAGCGCTGGGCGAGGAAGCGGTGCAGGAATATACGGCGCAGATGGACCGGATGCTGCAGTGGTACCGCACCTGGCAAACCAAGCTCGGCAACAATGAGGACGCGCGCTTCGTGCTGCCCAACGCCTGCGAAACACGGCTGCTGATGACCATGAACGTACGCGAGCTCAAGCACTTTTTACAGCTGAGAATGTGCAACCGTGCCCAATGGGAGATCCGAGAACTGGCGGCAACGATTTTTGCCCTGTGCTATACCCAGGCTCCCGAGCTGTTTGCGGACGCCGGCCCAGGCTGCCTGCGCGGGCCCTGCCCCGAAGGTGAAAAATCCTGCGGCCAAATGAACGCTGTGCGCATGGAACGCGAAGAATTTATTGCGGCGCACGAACAATCCAACCTCTAAACAAGAAAGGAATTATATGGCATATTACACGAAAATGAACACCCATCCGACACGGGATCAAAAGCGCCGCCAGGCGGAAAAGCGCGGCGACTTTGAGGATGAGGGATCGAAGTATTCTACCGTCAAAAAGGGAAAACGAACCGATAAACGCACCAACGACCGCACCAACGACCGATCAAACGACCGATCCAACGATCGATCCAAATATACACAGGACAGCCGTTCCAAAACCACACGCGGAAAAGGGCCGGCAAACGGCGAGCTTCGCTTTGCTCCGCGCGGCACATCCACCTATCGCACCCGTGGCGACGGCATTACGCCAAAGCCCTACGGCGTGCAGCGGCGTGAGCAGCAGGTTGATCGGCAGCCGGATTATGCGGCGTATCGCGCCGATGTTCCGCAGGAAGAGCCTATCAACGAAAATCTGCTCAGCGGCCGCAACCCTATCCGCGAAGCGCTCAAGAGCGGACGCGACATTGAAAAGCTGATGGTCGCCAAGGGCGAGCTCAGCGGCTCAGCCAGAGAAATTCTTGCCATGGCCAAGCAGCAGCGTGTGCCTGTGCAGGAAGTAGACCGCGCCCGTCTGGACGCTATCACGCCGCACCATCAGGGCATGCTGGCCTTTGCCTCGGCATACCAATACCATGATGTGGACGAAATGCTGGCGCTGGCAAAATCCCGCCACGAAAAGCCGTTTCTGGTGATGCTGGACGGTGTAACCGATCCGCACAATCTGGGCGCGGTCATCCGTACCGCGGAGTGTGCCGGTGCGCACGGTGTGATCGTGCAGGAGCGCCGTGCCGTTGGGCTGACACCCGCCGCCGTTAAGGCAAGCGCGGGCGCGATTGAGCACATTATGGTCTCCCGCGTCGTTAACCTTGCCAACACGCTGGACGCGCTGAAAAAGCACGACATCTGGGCTTATGCGGCCGACGCTAAGGGCGAGGATTATACTACCGTTGATTTTTCCGGCGGTGCGATTATCGTAATCGGCGCCGAAGGCGAGGGCATCAGCCGCCTGGTGCTGGAAAAGTGCGATAAAACCGTCGCCCTGCCTATGCGCGGCCAGATCGGCAGCCTGAATGCCTCGGTAGCGGCCGGTATTTTGCTCTATGCCGTCTTACGATCCCGCTGACCGATGAACCCGATCCTGTTTGTGGACGGCTACAACGTCATCGGCGCGTGGCCGCAAATGCAGCACAGCCCGCTGACAGTGGACGAAGCGCGCGACCGGCTGATCGATCTGCTGGAAGACTATGCCGGCTCTACCGCGCAGGAGGTGATCCTGGTATTCGACGGATACCAGGGAGAACGCGCGACTGCCAGTGTGGAGCGCAGGCACACGCTGACCGTTATCTTCACCAAGCACGGGCAGACCGCTGACCAGTATATCGAGCATGCCTGCGGCAAGCTTCCCGCCTATCGGGAGGTGCGCGTGGCCACCAGCGACCATCTGGAGCAAACCATGATTTTGGGCCGCGGCGCGACACGGCTATCCTCCCGGGAGCTATGGCACGAGCTTAACGCCGTGCGCCGCAGCGTACGCAGCAAGCACGTTACCCGGGCAAAGCCCGCCAGCAATCCGCTGCTGGGCGGCCTCAGCGACGAGCAGCGGGAAACTTTGGAACAAATCAGGCGACAGAAGTAAACAGGTAAGGCAGGAAATCACATGGCACTCAGTCCGCAGGAAGACGAAAGGCACGACGATCTGTATACGCTTACGCCCGATGAGCCGTCCGAGCTCACCTGGGAAGAGACGCTGCGCCTGCGCTTCGGCGATAAAACGGACGAGGAAATCGTCGGCATGGCGCAGGACGGCGATCGTATTGCGCTGGAATACCTGCTGAGTAAATATAAAAACTTTGTGCGTTCCAAGGCCCGCAGCTACTTCCTGATCGGCGCCGATCACGAGGACATCGTTCAGGAAGGTATGATCGGGCTGTTTAAGTCTATCCGCGATTATCAGCTGGAGCGGCTGTCCAGCTTCCGCGCGTTTGCGGAGCTGTGCATCACGCGCCAGATCATCACCGCCATCAAAACGGCAACGCGGCAAAAGCATCTGCCGCTTAACAGCTATGTAAGCCTGAACAAGCCCATCTACGACGAGGAAAGTGATCGCACGCTGATGGATGTCATAGTGGAGGGCCATGCGCAAAACCCCGAGGAGCTGATTATCGGCCGTGAGGATATCCTTTCTATTCGGGATCAGGTAGGCACCGTGTTAAGCTCGCTGGAGCAGGATGTGCTTTCGGCCTATCTCGATGGCAAAAGCTATCAGGAGATTGCCGATAAGCTGGGACGGCATGTCAAATCCATCGACAACGCGCTTCAGCGCGTTAAGCGTAAGCTGGAAAAATATCTGCAGGAAATGCGCCTGCACGACGAAGATTAAGTTTATTGTAATTCTTCCAGAGGAGGTGCGTTGCTTTGCCTGATGAAGTTTATGAAGTCATTGCGCTGGCAGCGCGCTATTGGTTTTTATTTCTCATGATTTTGATTGCCTGGCGCAGCTATCGCTGGTATACGCGGGATCGAAAAAAGTATAAAAAACGTTTGAAGCTCCTGCCGGATGCCGGATATATCGGCGAGCTGGTGGTCACTCAGGGTGACGACACCGTGAAAAAAGGCACCTGCCTTTTGGTGAACCGGGAAGGCGTGCTGGGATATCTGCGCAACAATGATGTGTGTTTGCCGATTGACGGCATCGCCAACCGCCACCTCTGGTATTCGTTTGATGATACCGACGGCCTGCGCGTGGAGCCGTTGCGCGGCAGGATGATCGTGGCCGACGGCGAGGAGCTGATCGGCAAGCATAAGCACGCCTTTCTGGCCCACGGATCCACGCTGCAGGTCGGGCAGGCCAAGCTGCGGCTGCGGATGTTTTCCGGCTTTGAATACGCGGGCGAAACCAACGCTACGCGCATGCCGCTGGATGAAACCGAAGAATCCCCCATCGCCGATGCACTGGACGGCCGCCCGCATACCGATCCCGTCCGCCGCATGCATGAGATCGCCGCATGGCAAGCCCTGGATGAAGAAGATGCGGAAGATGAAGCAACTATGGATTTTCCGGAGAAAGACGATACCTACGGTGACGAGGCTTATCCACCGGAGCGTGAAGACGAACCTGACCGGCAGTTTTATCCGCCGGAAATGGACGACATGGACGAAGAAGACGAATACGACGACCTGCCGCCTGCGGACGATCCCGCATACGCATCCTACGAGCCGCAGCATACCCACCCTGTGTTCTATCCGCCCGTGATGGATGACGAAGATCCGCCACAGCCGGACGAAAACGGCGAATATCCCCCATCCATGTATGTTGGCAATGACGAAGCGGAGCAGGCCAAGCGCGTACTGTGGGACAAATATCTCAAAGGAGGAAAGCGCAAATGAGCCGATCCTCCCGTTACAGGCGCTCGCTGCGCAAAAGCCCCGACCGCAAGCTTGTGTCGGTTATCATGCTGTTTTTCTTCAGCGCCTTTCTGCTGATCGCGCTCAAAGGCGAGCTGCACTGGCAGGGCTTTGTGCTGGCGGCGGTTGTACCCGCGCTGATTTATATTGCCACCATGTGGCTGCCGCACTTCTTTCCGGCGGATAAGCTGCTGCTTTCCATCGCCAATTTTCTGTGCGCGCTGGGCGTGCTGGTGCTCTACTCCACCGACCTGATCAAGGGTACCAACTATGGCATGCAGCAGGCGGTGTATTATGGCGTTGGCATCCTGGCAATGCTTGTGTGCATTCTTCTGGTACGCTACATCCGTTACTGGCGCGTGTTTATCTATATCATTGCCGTCTGCGCCGCCGGCCTGATCGCGCTGCCGCTGGCGTTTGGCACCGAAATCTACGGCGCCACCAACTGGATCGTCGTGGGCGGCATCAGCATGCAGCCCAGTGAAGTGGTAAAAATCGCGTTTTTGCTGGTGCTGTGCTATTTTATGAGCCAGCGGCGCTTTTGGCCATGGCTGGTTTTTGCGGTACTCTGCATGGGTGTGCTGATGCTGCAGGCCGACCTCGGCACGGCGCTGATCTACTATATCACAGCTGTAATGCTCTACTATGCATCCACAGGCAATCTGTGGGTTACCGGCGTCGGGCTGCTGGGCGGCGCTGGATCGGCGGTGTTCGGCTATTACAAGTTTGCGCACGTCAAGCGCCGCATCGCCATCTGGCGCAACCCATGGCTGGACTATGAGGATTCCGGCTTTCAGATTGCGCAGATGCTGATGGCGATCGCATCCGGCGGACTGTTTGGGCTGGGGCTTGGACTGGGCACGCCGACTGTAATCCCCGTCTATCACACTGACGCGATTTTTGCCGTTATCTGCGAGCAGTTCGGCATCATCTTCGGCGCACTGATACTGATCATGTACGCGATTTTAATCCTGCGCGGCGCCTTTATCGCGCACAATGCCAGGCGCAGTTTCCACGGCCTTTTGGCGATGGGCGTCACGATCATGCTCGGGCTGCAGACGTTTGTTATCATCGGCGGCGTGCTCAAGCTTATTCCGCTCACCGGCGTTACCATGCCATTTGTCAGCTATGGCGGCACCTCGCTGGTCAGCTGTATGGGATTGATCGGGCTTTTGCAGGGTGTGGCCAGCGTAAATCAGGACGATTTGAAGTATGATTACGAGGTCAGCCACAACCTTCATGACGAAGACAGCCTCCCGCTTGCCCCGCTGGATTAAACAAGGAGAGACACGATGAAGCCGCTGCACAACCGTTTCCGATTGCTGACGCTGATACTGATCGGCCTGCTGCTCTTTGCGGGCCTGTACGGCGTATATTCGGTTACGGTTTACGGCAGCCGCTGGGTGTTATCGTCCCGCAATCTGCGCTACCGCGAAGCCCGAAACGAGGTCATTGCCGGCGATATTCTGGACCGCAACGGCGTGGTGCTCGCTACGACCGACGACGACGGCAACCGCGTATATCAATCGGACGCGGACGCCCGCGAGGCGATTGTACACTTGATCGGCGACAGCGAGGGCAACGTATCAAACGGTGTCGATTCCTTTCAGGCCAAATATCTGCTGGGGTTTGAAACCACGCTGGCAGAGCGCATCATGACCTTGGTCAAGGGTGAGCAGCGCCGGGGTGACGACGTTACGCTGACGGTGGATTCCAAGCTCTGCACCGTTATCGCAAGGGCGTTTGGCACCTATGTCCGCACTAAAAACAAGAGCGGTGCCGCCGTGGTGATGAACTACAAAACCGGCGAAATCCTTGCGCTGGTCAGCGTGCCGGGGTTTGATCCGCTGGATATATCCGACGACATAAAAAACAGCACCAGCCATCCTTTCTGGAACCGCGCCGTACAATCCACCCTGCCCCCGGGCTCCACGTTTAAGATCATTACCACAGCCTCGGCGCTGGAAAACCTGGAAGATATTCAGGATTATACGTTCACCTGCACGGGCGCAACCGAGGTGATGGGCCAGATAATTACCGACTATGGCAACGCACAGCATGGAGAATTGAAGCTTTCCAAGGCGTTTCGGGTCAGCTGCAACAACACCTTTGCGCAAATCGCCATGATGCTGGGCGACAAAAAATTGCGGACTACCGCCGAGGATTTCGGCTTTAACGACAATTTCCTGTTTCGGGATCTTGTGGTGGAAAATTCCACCTATCCTACGGGCGACCGCACGCTGGTAGACGTTGCGTGGAGCGGGATCGGCCAAAGCGAGATTACCGCAACCCCCTTGCATATGTGCATGGTCGCGGCCGCCATCGCCAACAGCGGCGTGATGATGGAACCCCGTCTGCTGTATTCCGTCACCGGCCCGACTGGTCTGGTGCGGCTAAACCTTACCTCCAAAGTGTACCGCCGCGCCGTAAGCGAGGATATCGCTGAAATTATCCAGGGCTATATGCTGGACACGGTAGCCCGCGGCACCGGCACAAAGGCGCAGGTGGAAGGGCTATCCATCGCAGGCAAAACAGGCAGTGCGGAAAGCTCGCTGGACGGTGAGGACGTGACGCACGCATGGTTTGTGGGCTATATCGACGATGACCGCTATCCGTATGCCGCCTGCGTATTTGTGGAGGAAGGCGAATCAGGCGGCGGCGCGGCGGCGCCTATCGCACAGGCGATTTTCCGCTATATCCAGGAGTATTTTCCATTCCAGTAAGACGTTAGGAGCATGACCATGTTAAGCGACCTGCTTTACTCATTAAACATTGTATTGCCCATTATGCTGATCATCGCGGCAGGGTTTGCCGCCCGTAAATTTAACCTGATCGGGCCGGAAGGAATCAAGCAGGGTAACCGCTGCGTTTTTTATATATTCCTTCCCCTGCTCTTATTCAGCAATATCCGCAGCTCTCAAATCGACGTAGCCGTGGATATGAAAACCATCCTGTACGCCGTGGTTACGGTGCTGTTTTGCTTTGCGCTTTTGTTTTTTCTCATTCCGCGCATCGCTAAGGACAGGAACACATACGGGGTATTGATTCAAGGCATTGCCCGCGCCAACTACGCCATCTACGGCATCCCGCTGGTTATGCTGATTTATCCCAACAGCGATACCTCCATTGCGGCGGTGATCGTGATCTGCGTAATCCCGATCTTTAACGTGCTTTCAACTATTGCGCTGATGAAATACGGAAGCGCAAAGAAAAGCGCCTTGGATATTTTAATCGGCATTCTGCTCAATCCTTTGATTATCGGTACAACGTTGGGGTTGCTGTTCCTGCTTTTCAAGCTCAACATTCCCGCCGTGCTGGACACCCCCATCCAGAAGCTGGGCAGCATCGCCACGCCGTTTGCCCTGTTTTTGCTGGGAACCAATATGGACTTTTCGCAAGCAAAGGCAAACCTGCGGGTGCTATCGATCGCGGTAATCGCCCGATTGGTCATCTTTCCGGTTGTATTTTTGACCGGTGCCATCCTCATCGGCATCCGCGACGTCAGCCTGGCGGCGTTGATTGCGCTGTATGGCTCCCCCACCGCCGTATCGTCCTTCCCGATGGCACAGCAGCTGGGCGGCGACGCAGATCTTGCGTCACAGCAGGTGGTGTTTACCACCGCGTTTTCCGGCTTCACGATTTTCATCTGGCTATTCCTTCTGAAAACAATGGGATTTTTAGCCTAGCCATCATGCATGCTTCTCTTGATTTAATAGCGGGCATTGCGTATGATAGACAAGTAATACACATCGTTTGAAAGGCGGTTGGAACCTCTATGAACGAATCCAAATACAGGCAGCTTCAGCAGCTCAGCGATCGGTTTGCCGTGCTTTACGGCAGCCGTGACAGCATTGTTGAAAAGCAGACGGCCCGTTATGCCCACTTATTGGAAACCTTTGCGGATCGCTTTGGTGAGCGCAAACAGGTGTTGCTGGTCAGCGCACCCGGGCGCACCGAAATCAGCGGCAATCACACCGACCATAACCGCGGTAAGGTGCTGACGGCATCCGTTAACCTGGACGCCCTGGCAGCCGTCAGCCCGCGCGATGATATGACGGTCCATATCCACAGCGAAGGCTATCCGCCTCTGACGATGGACCTGAAGGAGCTTGCTCTTGTGGAAGCGGAAAAGAATACTACCGCTTCCCTCGTGCGAGGCATTGCCCATTGGCTTTCGGAGCACGGATATGCGCTTGGCGGGTTTGACGCCGCGGTGCAGTCCACCGTTTTTTCCGGCAGCGGGCTCAGCTCGTCCGCCGCTTTTGAGATCATGCTCTGCGGCATCTTCAGCGCGCTGTACAACAACTGGGCTATCGACGCGGTTACCCGCGCAAAGTGCGCGCAATATGCCGAAAACGTGTATTTTGGCAAGCCCAGCGGATTGCTAGACCAGATGTCATCCAGCATGGGCGGACTGGTAGCGATTGATTTTCAAGATGAAGAGCCGAAAATCGACGCTATCGCGTATGATTTTGCCAAAAAGGGATTCGCCCTTGTGGTGGTCAACACCGGCGGCAGCCACGGCGATCTGACACACTGCTATTCCGCCATCCCCAACGAAATGCACGCCGTTGCGCAGTACTTTGGCAAAGCGAATCTGCGGGACGTGCCGCAGGATACCTTTTTCCAATCCATTCCCGCGCTGCGCAAAGCGCTTACGCTGGAATACCGCGACCGCGCGATACTGCGCGCACAGCATTTTTACGAGGAAAACAAGCGGGTAGACAATATTGTACAAGCGCTGCGGCAGGACGATATGCAAAGCTTTTTGCAGGGAATCATCGCCTCCGGCCAAAGCAGCATGATGTATCTGCAAAACATCTATGCAACGCCGGACCGGCAGGAGATCACCCTGGCACTGATGATGGCCGAGCAGCTGCTGCGCGGCAAAGGCGCATGGCGCGTTCACGGCGGCGGCTTTGCCGGTACGACGCTGAACTTCGTACCGCTTCCGCTGCTTACCGAATTCAAGCAGGAAATGGAAGCCGTATTTGGTTCAGGCAGCGCTGCGGTATTGGACATTCGCCCCGAAGGGCCGGCCGTAATCCGGTTGGATTGACGGCGGCGCACCGTCTGCCATGCTATGAAAAGCAGCTCATAACTTGATGGTTCTGCCTAAACTGCACCTGCTCGTTTTGAAAACAACATCAAAAATGAAATTTTTACTCCGCAAGTATATATTTATATTACAGGCTGCATGAATATTCCTGTACATTCGTAAA
>DAOPIR010000041.1:0-17280 GCA_035399245.1 Candidatus Limiplasma sp. | reverse complement strand
CAAGGCCGGCGGGGACATGGACATCCTCATTACCGTGACCGGCGGCGGGCTTACGGGACAGGCCGGCGCCATCCGCCACGGCGTCAGCCGCGCGCTGGTGAAGGCCGATCCGGAACTCCGTGACAGCCTGAAAAAGGCGGGATTCCTCACGCGCGATCCGCGCATGAAGGAGCGCAAGAAGTACGGTCTGAAGGCCGCAAGGCGCGCGCCGCAGTTCTCAAAGCGCTAATCATTTCAAGCAAGTTATGGGAGTTGTCCAGATGGGCAACTCCCTTGCTGTTCTTCTTGAGAAAGGAGGAACGAACCTATGCCTGTATGTTATCTGGTAGGGGCGGGCGCGTTTACTATGCGTGGGCTGTATCCGGCACAGGATGACTGCGTTATTGCGGCCGATGACGGATACTCGGCATTGCAGGGAGCCGGCATTATGCCGGACTTATTGGTCGGCGATTTTGACTCCCTGAAGTGGGTCCCCAAAGATATTCCGCAAAAGGCCTTCCCGCCGGAAAAAGATGATACCGACATGGCGATCGCACTGGCAGAAGGTATTGCACGCGGCTACCGTACCTTTCATTTTTATGGCGCCAGCGGGGGACGCGCAGACCATACGCAGGCAAATCTGCAGCTGATGGGCGGCGCAAGCAGGCAGGGATATACCTGCACCATGGTATGCCCCGAATATGACGTGTTTACTGTCACAAACGGTACGCTTCATCTGCCGCGCCAGAAAAGCGGGGTTATTATATCGGTGTTTGCCCATGGCAACAAAGCGGAAGGGGTAACGCTGGAAGGGCTGAAGTATCCGCTTCAGCATGCGATTTTATCCTGCGACAAGCCTCTGGGCGTCAGCAATACCGCGATCGGGGAAGAGGTTCATATAACCGTTAAAAACGGAACGCTGCTTGTCTATGTAATGCAGTAGAAACGAGGGTGCCTATGACCAAACGAATAGCACTGCTGGCAACAGGCGGGACCATTGCCTGCACATACGGGGATACGGGCTACCGGCCAACGCTGACCGCCAAGGAACTGATTGCAGGCATACACTTTCCCTCTGATATCGCGCCGGTGGATGTGTTTTGCCTGGATTCCAGCAATATGCAGCCCGAAGAATGGTGCGTGCTGGCGCAGGCCGTGTATGACGCAGCACAGGACTGCGACGGCGTGGTGATTACCCATGGAACCGATACCATGGCCTATACCGCTTCCATGCTCAGCTTTATGCTGGCAGGAATTCAAAAGCCGGTGATCCTGACGGGAGCACAGCTGCCTATCGGCGAACCGCTTTCTGATGCGCGGGGTAATCTGCGGCGCGCGGTAGCTGCCGCTATGCAGCCCATACAGGGCGTGTATGTATGCTTTGCGCAAAAGCTGATCCAGGGCACACGGTGCGTAAAAACCCATACGACGGCGATTGACGCGTTTTCCAGCATCAATGCGCCGCTGGCGGGTTTTTTTGATTCGGAAGGCATACACATTGAGAATCCGCAGTCTTTTACGCCGCTGACGGGAGCGGCAGGCAGCTTTATACCGCGCAATACGCTGGATACCAATGTGTTTTTAATGAAGCTTATTCCCGGCACGTCGCCGGAGGTATTTCGTTTTATCCGCGATGCGGGCTATCATGGCTTGGTGATCGAAGCGTTTGGGCTGGGTGGCCTGCATTATATCCGCCGAAATCTGGCGGAAGCGCTGGGAGAGCTGGCCGAAAGCAAGGTGCATGTGATGGTTGTCAGCCAATGCCTGTATGAAAAAACCGACCTCACTGTCTATGAGGTCGGACGCGGGCTGCTTCGAAAGCATGTGCACAGCGGCCGGGATATGACAACCGAAGCCGCCGTAACGAAATTGATGTGGGCGCTTGCGCAGGATAATACATCCGCGCTGCTCAACGCATCAATTGTCGGGGAAATGAAAGGCGAATAGGAAAACTACCACAGCAGCTTTCTGCCTTCGTCATCGTGCTCGTCTACAGAAGTAGCGAGGTTTTCCGTATGATCGCCGATGCGCTCCAGATTGTTGAGCAAATCCAAAAATAGCATACCGTTGGTCGGTGAACACTTTTTAGCTTTCACACGGTTCATATGCCGGTCGGTCATATCGTCACACATGGTGTCGATCTGGTCTTCCAGATCGCTTACTTTCTTAATAACGGCGGGATCGATAATCTGCTTATTGACAATTTCTATGGCCTGATCCAGCGCTTCGTTTACGGTGGCATACAGCGTTTCAATCTCATGGATGGCTTTATTGGTAAACGCTTTTTTTGCAGTACGCCGCGCGTCGGCAATTTCGGTAATATTCACGCAGTGGTCGCCGATCCGCTCCAGATCGTTTACCACGTGGAACAGCGAGCCCATCAAATGTACATCACGGGATCCCAGCGTCATGCTGCGCAGCTCAATAAGCTTAGCCGTTACCTCGGTATTCAGATAATCGATCACGTTTTCGCGATTGTCAAACTCATCCAGCGGAATATCCTTTTGCTTGAAAAAGTAATCCATGGCAAAGGTGAAGTTCTCCTTCACCAGCTCGCTCATGCGCATCACTTCGCGGAACAGCTGCTTGGCCGCGATCGGCGGTGTGGAGAACAGGCGATCATCAAAGAAAGTAAGGCGCATGGGCTCTTCCTGCTTATCCTGACCGCGCACAATGAAGTAAGCGGCTTTTTCCAGCAGCTTGGACATCGGCAGAAGGATGATCGTGGTCGTTACGTTAAAGATAATATGCGCAAATGCGATTTGCAGCCGCAGGTTATCGCCCGCAAGGCTTTCAATCCAATCGGCAAACGGCAGCGTCAAAGCAATGAAAATGAAGAGCGCCGAGCCGATAATGTTGAACAGCAGGTGGACCACCGCGGCCCGGCGTGCGGTTTTGTTGGTGCCGATGGAGGCGAGCATGGCGGTGATACAGGTGCCGATATTCTGACCGAACAGGATGAACAGCGAGGAGTGCAGCCCGATCAGGTTGGCGCTTGCCAATGCCTGCAAAATGCCGATAGAGGCAGAAGAGGATTGCAGCAGTGCCGTGATCAGCGCACCGATCAGCACGCCCAGGAACGGATTGGACACGCCGGTGATCATTGTGCGGAAGCCTTCCCAATCGCGCATCGGCTCCATGGCTCCGGTCATGGTTTTCATGCCGACGAACAGTATTCCAAGCCCGATGAAAATCTGGCCCAGCATTTTGAAATTGGAACGGCCGCTGACCAAAAGAAAGATCAAACCGATAACGGCAAAAATGACGCCGAAATCCAGTTTGACCGATAACATCAGCGAGGTGACAGTGGTGCCGATGTTGGCACCCATGATTACCCCGATGGCATTGCGCAGCGGCAGAAGTCCCGCATTCACAAAGCCAACCACCATAACGGTGGTTGCGCTGGAGCTTTGAATAACACCTGTAACCAATGCGCCGACGAGAACGGCGGAGAACTTGTTCTTGGTCAGCACTTCCAATAAGCGCTGCATTCGATGACCCGCGGCTTTTTCCAGCCCTTCGCCCATTTCCTTAATACCGTAAAGGAACAGGGCAAGGCCTGCAAAAAGCGTAAGCACATCCATGAATTGCATGTATAGCCTCCTGCGTTGAAAACGGCTGTACCGCTTCCGGTGGTTTACATGGCACTAACGCATCATTAACAAGGAATTAACATTAGTCCTATCTTAGCGTATCATAGTATGAAGCCGTTGTAAAGTTGAAATAATGGACAAAGGAAACCGCGGAAAACGGTGTAATATGCGGTAAAATAGACGTTATACAGGAGAACCGATAATAGGAAGTTTTACAAAGAATGTGTTCTTGCTTTTTCCGTCGGAAACGGCCCATATTTTTCCGCCGTGTTCTTCCGCAATACTGCGGGCAATGGATAAGCCAAGGCCGAAACCTTTAATCTGACCACGGGACGCATCCACCCGATAGAAGCGCTCGAATATGTTGGTGCAGTCCTCGGCCGACAGCGGAATTCCTTCGCTGATAACGGACATCAGCGCTTCCTTCTTATTTTGCTTTTTCAGCCGAACGACGATAGGGCTTTTCTCCGCGCCGTACTGTACGGCATTGTCAATCAGGATATCGGCCAGCTGGCGCAGCTTGTCCTGATCGCCGTGAATGGTTACGTTTTCTTCAATTTCGCTTTCGATGGTACGTCCCAGATCAAAAATCGTCGGCTCCAGCATCAGTGCTGCGCTGGAAAGGATAAAGGAAAGGTTCACATTTTCTTTTGCGGTGGATTTGGGTTTGCTGTCGGTACGGGCAAGGTTTAGCAGCGCTTCCGTCAGCGCCTTCATGCGCTTGGATTCGGCACGGATATTGTCCAGCCGCATACGGTTCTTCTCATCGGTTACGGCATTGGAGTCGATCAGCATCTCCGTGTTGGACAGGATTACGGTCAGCGGCGTTTTCAGCTCGTGAGAGGCATCGGCTACAAACTGCCGCTGCTTTTCCCATGATCGTTCTACAGGCTTCACCATCCAGCGCGACAGCAGCAGGCTGACGATAAAGAACAGCGCCAGCGCACCGATGCCGATGATAATGGAAAAGAAAATCTGCGAATTCAGCGAATCGCGCTCGATGTAAGTATCGGAAAAGGAAAACACCACCGTGCCGTCAGGCTCTTCATAGCGGCGGTAGCGCAGGTTATAGGAGGACACGATCCCCAGGCTCTGCTCATCGTCCGTTTCCGCAATGGAAGACGCGATCTGGATCAGCTCCTCGTCGCTTACGTAATGGATTTGGTTTTGCGTTACGCTGTAGTTGCCGGAGGTGTCCAATGTAATGGAAGCAACGGGCATTGCCATCATTACCGTGCGGTCAAAAGAGTTGGAGGAAGAAGGAACGTCGTTGAACGCATTGATTGAACGGCGTTCGTAGTTCATCCTTGTGGATAAAAGCATGCTGACAAGAATGCCTACAAGCAGCAAACTGAGAATGATCATCAAAACGATGATCAGCTTTTTGCGCAGTTTACGGATCATGTATTTGCCTCCAAACGGTATCCAAGCCGGCGGATGACGCGGATTTCCACGGATGAGCCAAGCAGGGACAGCTTTTTGCGCAGGAAGGAAATATAGGCTTCCACGTTGTTATCGCCCGCGTCGGTATCGTATCCCCAAACTTTTACAAGTAGCGTTTCTTTGGACAAAATACTTTGGTGATTGAGCATTAAAAGCCGTAAAATCTCCATTTCCTTGGCACTCAGGTTCAGCGATTGGTGCTTGCAGCTAAGCTGACTGCTGGAAGGAATCAGCGTTAAGTCACCGAATTCAATATGTTCGGGGATGATTTCACTCTGGCGGCGGAGGATGGCGCGCAGACACGCGCGAAATTCCGCGTTTTCAAAAGGTTTGGTTAAGTAGTAATCGGCGCCGAGATCCAGCCCCTGTACGCGGTCGGAAAGATCGGACTTCGCGGTCAGCATTAGAACAGGGGTGCCGATTCCCTCGGCACGCATGCGCTTGAGCGCTTCAAATCCGTTAAGCTTGGGCAGCATAACATCCAGCACGATAGCGTCGTACACACCGGTCAGGGCGCTGTCCAGGCCACTGTCACCGTCATGCACGAGATCGGCTATGTATCCGTCCTGGGCGATCATATCAGCCAGCGTTCGCGCCAGCCGTACTTCATCCTCAATAATCAGTATCCGCATGAGAATCCTTTCAAATTTCCAGGTGGCAGGGCATCCTTCATATTCGTAAGCATACTACCTGTGGAACCTGAAAGCAACCTGAAAACTGTTTTTCAGTTTCTTTTCAGGTTGATATTTTAGGATGGCAACGAATGCAAGGAAAGGCAGGAACAGCGATGGCAAAGCAGAAGCCCAAGAAGAAAGGTATTGTACGCTTGATCAGAGCGATCATCATAGTGGTGATTATTGCAATCGTAGGGCTTATTGGCGTCAATTACTTACTTCCAATGCTGACATCCGACAGCGTGAACACCTATGAAAGTTATACGGTGGAAACCGGCGATATCGAAACGTGGATGAGCTTTTCGGCAACGTTGGAAGTAAAGAACTCCGAGACCTATACGGCCAGTGAAACGACCAAGGTCAAGGAGTTATATGTTACCTCCGGCGACGCGGTATCGGAGGGCGATCCGCTGGTGCTGCTGACAAACGGTGAATTGCTTACTGCGAGCTTTGATGGCGTTGTAAACGAGATCCGCGTCAGCGTCGGCGATTGGGTGCGCCCGTATTTCAGCGTTGTGCAGGTATCCGATCTGGTCAACCTGGAAGTAACGATGGAAGTAGACGAATATGATGTGAAATCGCTGACGGTGGGGCAGAGCTGCACCGTAAAAGTTATTTCATTGGACGAGGATTTTGAAACCACAATTTCGCATATAAACCGGGTGTCGTCCTCATCGGGCACACTGGCATACTATACGGTCACCTGCGATTTGTCGGTGCCGGAAGAGGTATTGCCGGGAATGCGCTCCACGGTGATCATTCCGGACGAATCTGTAACGGATGTTGCCATGCTGCCGATGGACGCGCTGGCATTTGACGGCGACCAGGCCTATACGCTGCTCAAAGATGCAAAAGGCAACTATGAAGAGCAGTATGTGGAAACCGGACTATCAGACGGCGTGAATGTAGAAATTGTCAGCGGTCTGGACATCGGCGATGTGGTGTATGCCGTCAGCGGGACTGAAAGTATCAATGCGGCTTTCTCCCTGGAGGATTTATATATAGCTTTGGTTGGTGAAAAGGTTGTTATCAATCAAACAGGCGGACAGATGATGGGCGGTACCATGCCGTCCGGTTTCAGCGGCGATGGAACGGCCTGGACCGGAGCTACAGATACCGACGGTTCGTCCTTTACGCCGCCAAGCTCGGAAGATATGCCGGACATGAGTGAAATGCCGGATACGGGAGATATGCCGGACAGGAACGCCGAAACGGATTCGGATACCGCAGCATCCGGGGAGAACGCACAGGATACTCAAGATGCCCAGGATGTGCAGGATGTGCAGGACCTGCTGGATTTGCAGGATACACAGGACGAACAGACTTCGGACACGAATACAGAACCATAAAGAAATTCCATAAGGGAGGATACTACAATGGCAATGAAAAGACTGATGTCCTTGCTGACGGCATGCTTGCTGCTGGTCCCAGGCTTAGCGGCTGCGGAGCAGTTTGAAGGCAATGTAGTTGCGACGGAAACGGAATTGGTCACTTCGCCCTATGGCGGCTCTGTGAAAACCGTGGAAGTGCGCCAGGGACAGAAGATCGAGGTTGGCGATACGATCGCAACGATGGAAACAACCAAGTATTATGCACCGGAAGACGGCACCATCCGCGGAATTTTCGCTGAGACGGGAGATTCGCTTTCTACTGCGGAAGCGTTGCTCTACATCGGGCCGACGAACGAATATACCATTTCCTGTACTACAAACAAGGCGTACGCGTCGCAGGAAACAAAGTATGTGCGGCTGGGCGAAACGGTGTATATCGTTTCCATTACAGACGACACCTATTCCGGCGAAGGCATCATTACGTCGGTGGATCAGGAGTCCTATACGGTGGAAACAACGAGCGGGGACTTCTATCTGGAACGAAACGTGTACATCTACCGTGATGCCGATTATGATACCGAATCCCGTCTGGGCCGCGGCACCGTGTACAGAAAATCCGAAACCGCGGTATACGGCAGCGGAAGCCTGCTGAAGCTGTATGTGGAAAACGGCGAGGAAGTAACGCGCGGGCAGCTGCTGTTTGAAACCGTATCTGGCGATATGAGCTATACGGCGTCGGACGACGGCGTGATTACCTCCACCGTGTCGGGTGTAATCTCATCGCTCAATATCGCAATCGGCGATACGATCTCCGAGGATTCGGTGCTGATGACGGTTATCCCCACAAGCAGCTATGAGATTGAGTTCCTGATCGGGGAAGACCTGCTCAGCTCCGTATATGTAGGACAGCCTGCCAGCATCGTATTTGACTGGAGCGAGGACCTTGGCGAAGTTGTTGAAGGCACGGTAACTCGTATCTCCTACACCAGCGAGGAGAGCACGGATTCCTCTTCCGAAGCCCAATTCAAAGGATATATCACCTTTGAGGCGGATGATACCGTAAAAGAGGGAATGAGCGTTACCATTGAAACGACTGACTGATAGAAGCTATAGGAGGACAGAGGGAATACTATGAGCGACGCAACCATTAGTAAATCACTAAAGCGAAAGAGAAGGCGCAAGCGGATTCGCAAGCTGATCATATGGCTTATCTTGATTGCGCTGGCAGTTGGGGCAGTATACCTGTTTGTCCTTCCCAAGCTTAATGCCGCTGCGACGATCACCTATGACAGTTATACGACCACACGCGGATCCATCTCCAATTCCATGAGCTTCTCAGGATCCATAGACGTCGTAAACGACGAAACGCTGTCTGCCGAAGCGGCGGGTACGGTACGCAAGATCTATGTGGAAGAGGGCGATTCGGTTGTGACAGGGCAACGGCTAATGCGCCTTTCCAACGGAGAAATCTTTAAAGCCAGCTTTGACGGCGAGGTTAACGAAATTTCTGTGGAAGAGGGCGATGAGGTCAGCGCAAACGACAGCCTGATCGAAATCGTAGATTTCACAAACTTGGAAGTCTCCCTTCGGGTGGACGAATATTCCATGGCAAGCGTCAGCGTAGGGCAGGCGTGCGAGGTGACCGTAACAGCGTTGGAACAGACGTTTGATAGTGAAATCACCCACATCAACCGCATTCCTTCCGGCGGCAGCTCTACCTCATACTATACGGTTACGGCGCAGTTTTCGGGATCCGAGGATGTTCTCCCGGGGATGCAGGTAACGGTGGTTATTCCCGAAGAAGAAGCCGACGATGTCGTGATCCTGAGCTCCGACGCGCTGAGCTTCGGCCAGTCCAACAATGCCTATGTGCTGGTGGAAAACGATGAAGGCGAAATGGAACAGGTATTTGTCGAAATCGGCGTAGACAACGATAACTACGTGGAGATTACCTCGGGGCTGGATGCCGATGAAACCGTGTATAAAGCGGTTGAAACGAGCGAGGAAAGCACCGGGATCGCAAGCTTGTTCTCATCCCTGACAACCAGTTCAGGCGGCGCATCCGGATCTATGCCCGATATGAGCAGCAACGACTTCAGCAGCGGAGGCGGCAACTTCGGCGGCGGAAGCGGTGGCGGTAACTTCGGCGGTGGCGGCGGAATGCCGTAAGCAGAGAGGATTGCGCAATGACTACATCAACAACAGATACCTTCTTTCGAATGACGGATATTGTGAAAAAATATCCGATGGGCGAGGAAGAGGCAATTGTACTTAAGGGCATCAGCCTGGAAATTGAGAACGGAGAATATTTGTCCATCCTCGGCCCGTCAGGCAGCGGCAAATCTACCCTGATGAATATCATCGGCTGCTTGGATAAGCCATCCTCGGGCGAATATGTTCTGCGCGGCAGGCTGATTGAAGAGCTCAATGAGCTGGAGCTTTCGGAAATCAGAGGGCAGGAGATCGGGTTTATCTTTCAGAACTCGCAGCTTTTGCCAAAGCTGGACTGCATGAAGAATGTGGAGCTTCCGCTTCTTTATGCGGGTGTCCGCCCCGGCAAGCGTGCCAAGCTTGCTAAGGAAATGCTGGAAAGAGTCGGCCTGGGAGAAAGGCTGCATCACTATCCCAACATGATCTCCGGCGGCCAGCAGCAGCGTGTTGCCATCGCGCGCGCACTGGTGACCAATCCGTCGTTATTGCTGGCTGATGAACCGACAGGCGCACTGGACCAGGCGACCGGCCACCAGATTATGGACCTGTTTAACGAACTGCATGATGACGGACGCACCATCATCATGATTACCCATGACCTGAAGGTTGCAAAAAATGCCCGCCGTACGGTGCATATCATTGATGGCAGGCTATCCGAAGGGGAGGTGGAGGAAGATTGAAGTTCTTTGATCATTTATTGGGCGGGTTCTTCATGTTTACCGAAAGCGTGAAGATGTCTGTTTCCAATATCATGCATAACCGCCTGCGCTCTTTCCTCACCATCCTCGGTGTGCTGATCGGTGTTACAGCAGTCATCGCGCTGATTACAACGGTAACGGGCGTGAGCACATCGCTGTCTGACTCCTTCACATCCATGGGCGCCGATACGATGACCATCAGCGTGACGGGCAATGATATGCAGGCCGGCCTGACAGCGGAGAACATGCAGGAAATCACGCAGTTTGATGAGGTTGACGGCGTGATCCCCAGCGTGTCGGCATCGGTGGTTGTGGCTCGCGGCAACACGTACGATTCGGGGATCTCCGTAGCGGGTCGCAATGATTACTTCTTCGTGGCCAATGAGGATGCGGTTTCCCGCGGACGCGGGATTACGCCGATTGATCTGGACGAGAAATCGAGGGTATGCATCATTTCGCAGGATATGGTCGACGAGTTTTTCTACGGTATCGATCCGATCGGCGAAACGCTCTATCTGGACGACCTGAGCTTCACGGTTGTCGGCATTATTTCAGAAGACCTGGACGAATCGATCTCCGATATGATGTCGGGCAGTACGGATATCATCGCACCCTATACAACGGTGATGAAGATGAACGGGGCGCTGTATGTCACATCCATCACCCTGTACCTGAGCGATATCGGGCAGGCGGATACCGACGCGGTGGAAACCAAAATGGGCGACTATTTCGATGCCTTGTTCAGCTATGAAGACGATACCTATTCCATCACATCGATGGAGTCCATTCAGGAAATCATGGATAGCATGCTCTCCATGATGAGCGCCCTGCTGTCGGGCATTGCGTCCATCTCCCTGATCGTCGGCGGCATCGGCATTATGAACATGATGCTGACCAGCGTAACAGAACGCACCACGGAGATTGGTATGAAAAAGGCAATCGGTGCAAAGCCTGGGCAGATTCAAATCCAGTTTCTGATCGAAGCGTTTATGCTATCGATGATCGGCGGCCTTGCCGGCATTGTCCTGGGCATTGCGCTGTCCGCTATCCTGTGTCAGGTGATGGGTACGGACTTCACCATATCGTATTCGGCAATCGCTCTGGGCGTTGGTTTCTCCGCGGCGGTCGGTATCCTGTTCGGGTGGTCGCCCGCGCGTAAAGCAAGTAAACTCAATCCAATAGACGCATTGCGTCGTATGTAAGCATGGAGGTAAAGAACATGAAAAGAAAGGGAATTCTATCTATCCTGGCCGTCTTGACCGCATGTCTTCTCTTGCCGGGTTTTGCGCTTGCGAGCGCGAGCTTTGATGGCACTGTGGTCTCCCGCAACGCAATCGCAATCACCGCTCCGTTCGGAGGCACCGTAGAAAGTGTTTCGGTGGCGGAAGGCGATTATGTGGAAGCCGGCGATGTACTCGCTACGGTTGCCACAACGAAGGTATATGCCTCGACAGATGGCGAGGTTACCGGCGTGTTCGCACAGGTCGGTGATGATGTGGATAACGTAGTCAACCGTTACGGCGCTGCGCTCTACATTACGCCGTCCAACAAGTATACCATTGATGCGGATACGGATTATGCCTATGCAACCAGCGATAACATGTATGTGCATCTGGGCGAAGTGGTATACCTGCGCAGCTACAACTTCCAGATCTACAATGAAGGCGTCGGTGTTATCACATCCGTACAGGATGAAGATTACACGGTGGAAACCACGGAAGGCGAGTTCTGGATGGGGGAAACCGTGTCCATCTATCGGGATGCGGATTATGATACCACCAGCCGGATCGGACGCGGCGATGTAACCCGCACCGACGAGGTGGCTGTTACCGATGGCGGCAGCATTGTAGCGATGTATGTACAGGACGGCGACGAAGTGGTGCGCGGTCAGCTGCTGTACGAAACGGTTTCCGGCGAACTGGAAGATCTGGTTGCCGACGGCAATCAGATTAAGTCCTCCGTATCCGGCATCGTGGAAGCCGTAAGTGTTTCCGCAGGCAGCAATCTGGAGCAGGGCGGCCTGGTCGCCACGATATGCCCGCGGGATCATATGCAGATCGTAATTGAAGTCAACGAATATGATCTGATGGATATCGCGGTCGGCGATACGGTGTCCCTTACCTTCACCTATGATGATGTGGGGATGAGCCAGGGTACGGGCACGGTGCAGATGATTTCCGACGTCAGCTTCTCAACCGATACGTCCGATGTAACATACGACGTATATATCGACTTTGAAGCGGAAGATGCAACCCGCATCGGTATGACCGTAATGGTGGATATCATCGATCAGGATGAATATACCGTAGAAGAGGACGAAACAGCGGTTGCCGAGGATACCGCGGAAGATGCTGCTATAGAAGAGCAACCGGCCGATACGGAAGCCGCAGGCGACTTTGCCCCCGGCAGCATGCCGTCCGGCGATATGCCGTCGGGTGATGCTCCGTCGGGTGATATGCCCGCTGATACGACAAACGCGAACGGAAACTAATTGAAAATCGAAGCCTGAAAACAGCAAGGCGTATCTAAACGGATACGCCTTGCTTGGCGTATCGAATGTATCAAGCATTATAACGCAGCGGAAGGCTACGCCTTGCATTCATGCGCACGGCTGAAATTTGCAGACAGTAAAAAGCAATCCCGTCCGGTTATCCGGACGGGATTGCTGTAATATGACGGGTTATTACTTCTTTGTCGGCCGTCTGAGAAATGCGGGGATACCCAGATCATCGCGCTCGGCGGATGAATTCTGAATGGGGGATTGGGTATCCTGCAGCTGCTGGTCGTCTGCCATTGCGGCATCCGGCTGGTAAGCGGACGGCTGCTTAGCCCCGTAGGACTGACCGTATTCCATCTGCGGAATGCCCTGGTACGGGGTGTTCTGCGCCATTGGATCGATACCCGCGGCGTTGCCGTAACCCTGCCCGCGCTGCTGGCCGGGCTGCCCCTGCATCATATGCGGCACAGCGGCAGGCGTGGGGATGTTACCAAAGTTGCCGTAATAGTTCGGGGTGTTTTGACCGACGTCAGATGCATCGGGAGCGTCATAGGCGGAGGCAGGATAATCCTGCTGTACAAAAGGCGTAGCGCCATAGCTGCCGGAATAGCCGGTGTTCAGATCGCCGCCGCCGAACGAATGCGTCCAGTCCCTGTCAAGGTTTGTGTCGGGCTTTACAGCCTCGTTCTTCTGGGGGAACGGAATCTTTTCAAAGCCGGTTGCAATAACGGTGATACGAACCTCATCACCCAGTTTCTCATCAATACCAGCGCCGAAAATGATGTTGGCGTCGTCGTCCGCTTCTTCCATCACAAGGCTTGCGGCTTCGTTGATATCAATAATGCTCATATCTTCGCCGCCGGTTACGTTGATCAGGATCGCGCGGGCGCCTTCAATATTGGTTTCCAGCAGCGGACTCAAAATTGCGTTCTTGGCGGCGTCCACCAGTTTGTTTTCGCCCTTGCCGACGCCGATGCCCATATGTGCGAGGCCGCCGGATTCCATGATGGTTTTCACATCAGCGAAATCCAGATTGATCAGTGCCGGTACGGCGATCAGATCACTGATGCCCTGAATGCCTTGCCGGAGCACATCATCCGCGATACGGAACGCATCCAGCATCGTAGTTCCCTTGGATACCACCTGCAGCAGGCGATCATTGGGTACGACAACCAGTGTGTCCACGCGCTGTTTCAGCTCAATTACGCCCATTTCGGCGTTCTTCATCCTCTGTTTGCCTTCAAACTGAAAAGGCTTGGTAACCACAGCAATGGTCAGGCAGTTCAGGTCGCGGGCAATCTCGGCAATAACCGGCGAAGCCCCTGTGCCTGTGCCGCCGCCCATGCCGGCGGTAACAAATACCAGGTCGGCGCCGCGGATGGCTTGTGCTATTTCTTCTTTGCTTTCTTCGGCTGCTCTGCGGCCGATGTCCGGTACCGCGCCTGCGCCAAGGCCCTTGGTCAGCTTTTCGCCGATCTGGATTGTTGTGCCTGCTTTACTCATCGAGAGGGTTTGACGGTCTGTATTAACGGCGATAAAATCAACGCCCTTCAGGCCGGACTCCACCATACGGTTAATGGCATTGTTGCCTGCGCCGCCGCAGCCGATTACTTTAATGCTGGCAAAGTTTTGCTGATCCTCAATTTGAAACTCTAGCACAGTTTTTCCTCCTAATACCTTGCGTTTTCACGCTGCGTTCCAATCCAATGACGGTTAACCGCCCAGCAAGCTCTTGAAAAAATCCTTAACACCGCCGGTTGCGGCGCTGGGAGCGGTTCTCGCTTCCACGGTATCGATGATCAGGTCCATCAAGCCCATAGCGCTTGCGTAAATGGGACTGGAAAGCTTGATTGTTCTTTTAACGGTTTCGCGCACCGGCTTGCCCAGCCTGCCGGACAGGTAATCCCGTCCGCCGCGATTGAGCGCCAGTCCGCCGCCGGTCAAGAAGATGGCGGACCAGTTGCCTGTTTTGATTCCGCTTTCTTCAATGCAGGTTTTAATCATATCCGAAATCTCGTCCACACGGGGCTCCAGCACTGCCGCGACATCCTCTTGGGTAAACGCTTCGTGTTTCACGCCTTCACCCATAAATACGGAGTAGCTCTGGTTTTTGCCGGAAACGCCGTACACGTACTCGCGCTTGATCTGCTCGGCGGATGCCAACGGGATCTTCAGACCCTCCGCAATGTCCGCCGCGATATGCCCGCCGCCGATCGGCATGGATTTCTGGAAGATCACGGCGTCACCTTCGACAACCATTACATCGGTGCAGGTGTACCCGATATCGATCAGGATGGCCGTCCGGTCGCGGTCCTCTTCCAGCAGGTAGAGCATCGCTTCGCCTGTGCAGCTGGAGAAAAAGCCGCTGACCGTGATATTAAGATCGCGCAGCCGCGCCATGACGTCGTCCAAAAAGAACGTGTCCGCCACCACGAAGGAAACCAGCGCTTTCAGCTCCGATCCCTTCATGCCGACGGGCTCCAGTGTTTTTTTGCCTCCGTCCACCATAAACCATGCGGGGCTGCGGTGAACCACCACGCCGCGCACGGGGGAGAGCTGCTTGTCCGCATCCGCGAAAATCTTTTCCACGTGCTTGGGCGATACGCGCGGATCGGCGCCCTGGATAGTAACCGAGGTTTCCACCACATACACGCGGGTAAACTCGCCCGGAACGCCGACGTTGATCTCCTTAAGCTTGCGCCGTGCCTGTGATTCCGCTTCCGTGACGGATTGGAGGATCGCATCGTTCAGAACAACCGGGTTGTTCCATTCGCCGTCGATATATCCGTCGTATGCGGCAATACCGGCGCCGATGATGTCGCAGCGCTGATTTCCGCTTGTTTCGGAGATCAGCGTTACAATTTTACTTGTGCCGAAGTCAATCGCAGCGATTGTCGATTTCATTGCAAAACATTCCCCTGTTCCTTTTGATATATGGTAAACATTCGAGTACTATGCATATACGTTACATATTATAGACAAAGGTGCGCTTGAAATGCATATTTTTCCAAGACTTTCATGCATAACTAGAAAGCGCCATGCTCTATTGTATCCTTTTTAAAAGGATTTCGCAATAGTATACGCTTTCTTTTTTTGTTTCGCTTCCGGTTTATGCAATCCTGTAACCGCAGTACCCACGGAAGCAGAAAACGCATGCCGCATGCAGGATACCGGCATTGCCGCGGCAGTACGCCGGGCGAAGCCTTCTCCTTCCCATGCAGTATACCACGGGATGTGGGGTATCGGCAACTATAGCGTTTCCTTGTTACAATCCACGCCTTCTTATTTTCTACAGTTGAAAATCACAGCCTGACATGGTACATTGAAAGCCGATCAAATTGAAGCGGAGGCCAAGGGATGACGGACCGTATTGAACGGCTTTTGGAACGGGTGGAAAAGCCCGTGCGCTATATCGGGCAAGAGGTAAACGCGACGGTGATTCCGTTTGAAGAAGCGCAGATCAGCTTTGCTTTTTGCTTTCCCGATACCTATGAAGTTGCGATGTCCCATTTGGGAATGAAAATCCTGTACAGCATTTTAAACGATATGCCGGGTGTGCTGTGCGAGCGTGTGTGTATGCCGTGGGTGGACATGATAGAGCTGATGCGGCAGGAACGGGTTGCGCTGTTCTCGCTGGAAAGCCGCACGGCGCTTAACCGGTTTGATATTATCGGCTTTACATTGCAGTATGAAATGAGTTATACCAACGTGCTGCATATGCTGTCCCTGGGCGGGGTGCCCGTGAAGGCGAAGGACAGGGGAGAGGATGATCCGATCGTTGTAGCCGGCGGCCCCTGTGCGGGCAATCCCGAGCCGCTGTATATGTTTATCGACGCATTCATGATCGGCGACGGCGAGGATGCCATACAGGAGCTGACCAATATCCTGCGCGATTGCAAGCAGCGCGGCTTGCCGCGGCAGGAGCGTCTGCGGAAGCTATCGCAGATCGAAGGCGTGTATGTACCGGCGCTGTATGAGGCGCAGTATTATGCGGACGGTACACTGAAAAGCTTTACCAGGACGGATGCGGACGCTCCGCTGCCGGTTGTAAAGCGCTTTGTGGCCGATTTGGAAAACGCGCCGTATCCCACGGCTCCGCCTGTGCCGTATACGCAGGTTATCCACGACCGTATTGTGCTGGAAATCATGCGCGGCTGCACGCGCGGCTGCCGGTTTTGCCATGCGGGCATGTTTTACCGACCCGTACGGGAACGCAGCGTGGAAAAGCTGATGGAGCTTGCACAGCAGCTGGTGGACAGTACAGGGTACGAGGAAATGTCGCTGTCTTCGTTGTCCTCCGGCGATTACTCCTGCATTCAGGAGCTTTGCACGCAGCTGATGCTGAAGTTTGAAAAGCAGCATGTCAGCGTTTCGCTGCCGTCGCTGCGGATTGACAGCATTCTCAAAGATACGCTGATCCAGACCAAGAAAGTGCGCAAATCCAGCCTTACCTTTGCACCCGAAGCGGGCACGCAGCGCCTGCGTGATGTGATCAACAAGGGCGTAACGCAGGAGGATTTGATCGAAAAGCTGCAGGACGCCTTTGAAAACGGCTGGAACAGTGTAAAGTTGTACTTCATGACCGGACTGCCAACCGAAACGACGGAGGATCTGGACGGCATTGCCAAGCTTGCCAAAGCCGCCGTGAACACCTATTATGCCGTGCCCAAGCAGCAGCGGGTCAAGGGCCTGCGGATCACGGTCAGCACCTCGGTATTTGTGCCCAAGCCATACACACCCTTCCAATGGTGCGCACAGGATGCGCCGGAGGTCATCCGCGAAAAGCAGATCCACCTCCGCCAAGCGCTTAATATCCGCGGCGTGCATTACAACTGGCACGATTCGCTGACCAGC
>DAOPIR010000040.1:0-17299 GCA_035399245.1 Candidatus Limiplasma sp. | reverse complement strand
ACGGACACAATCTGCACCTTATCGTACACATAATACAGGTAATACCGCCCGACCGGCCCCACAGTGACGTCCGGCGCGTACAGGTTCATCTTCCCGTCGGCGTTGATGGGGTCGGCGGTTCTTTCGAAAATTACGCCCTCGTAGCGCCAGTCGCTCAGGTCGTTTACCGGCGCCGACCAGCACACATAGTCCCCCATGCAAAACACATACCCGTTGGAATAATCATGGGAACCGTACACGTACACCCGATCGCCGAACACATAGGGCTCACCGTCCGGTATATATTCCCACGAGGGCAGTTAGGGATTCAAGGCTTGTTTTTTCATGGCATATTTTCCTTTCGATTGCAAACAGGTTGCGGCCGCGGCCTGCACCTGAAATTTCATATTCTCCATATCGGCGGATTAGGGCAGAATGATCGTTTTGCCGTTGCGCGGGCCGGGCGCAAACGCCTTTGCCGCATCCTTGAGCGCCACACGGTCGCTGATCAGGTCCGCCAGGTTCAGCCTGCCGGAGGCAATAATATCGGCCGCGCGGCCCTGCGTGTTGGGGTTGACATAGGAGGTTTTGATCGTCAGCTCCTTTTTGAACGCCGCAAACGGCTGATAGGGTATGGCGCAGTCCGGATCGGTAAGGCCGAAGATCAGCACGGTCGCCGCCTTGCCCGCATAGGCAATCGCGTTTTCCACGGTTTCCGCACGGCCCACACACTCGATCACCACACGGACGTCGCCCCTGCAAATCGTCTGCAGGGCCGCCTGTACGTCGTCCTTTATGGGGTTGAGCACATGGTCCGCACCCAGCGCGCGGGCGAGTGCAAAGCGCTTCTCGTTGGTTTCGAGCAAAATGGTGGTGGCCGCGCCGCCCATGCGCGCCAGCTGCAGCATAATCATGCCGATGGTGCCGCCGCCGATGATCATCACGGTATCTCCGCAGCGGATGCCGGCAAGGTCGATGCCATGCAGGCAGCAGCTGATCGGCTCGCACATTGCGCCCTCCTCAAAGGGAACATGGTCGGGCAGCACATGCACCTGTTTTTCCAACACGGCACAATACTGTGCAAAGCCGCCGTCATGGTTGATGCCTGTTGCCGACATTTCCTCGCAGAAATGGGGATCGCCCCTGCGGCAATAGGTGCAGGCTTCGCAGGAAATGTTGGGGTTGACGGTTACATGCCGGCCGACCGATACCCGCGTAACGGCGGCGCCGACCGCCTCCACGATGCCCGAAAACTCGTGCCCCAGAATAACGGGCGGATTGCACTGCGTCGCGCCCTGCGCGCCCGCAAAAATATGCAGATCGGTCCCGCAAACGCCGCACGCCTTTACGCGGATCAACACCTCGTTGTCCTTCACCTCGGGCATGGGGTACGCATCATCATAGCGGATATCTCCCTTGCCGTAAAATACGGCCGCTTCCATGGTTTTGTTTTGCATTATGTTTCCTTCCTTCGTATGGCAACCCGCCGGTGTTTTCCCTTGCTCAATTCAAGCCGCGGCGTAATGGTGCAGCGTGTAATCCAAAAGCGATCCGCCTCGATATAAGCCGCCTTTGGCAGCCCTTACTATATCTTATAACCCGCCGGCTGTTTTTCCTGCCGTGTTTTCAATATTGGATCCAATCGTTTTTACCGGCTTACGGTAAAGCCGGCTCCCATTTATCCCCGCCGCTTTCACGGCTGTTGACCGCGCACCACGTGCAGGTTCTTTTTCATCTCCCGCTTTTCCGTGTACATCAGCGCATCCGCTTCTTTGATCGCCGTGTCCATCGCGTTTTCTTCCCCGCAGCGCATGGCTGCAATGCCATGGCTGACGCTGATGAGGTATTCTCTGTTTTCGTTGGCGTTCACCGTCTCAAACTGCTGCAGGATACGCGCCCAAACGTTTTCCGCTTCCGGTGCCCGCAGCCCTTCAAACACGATCAGGAATTCGTCTCCGCCCAGCCTTGCGACAAAATCCTTTTCCCGCACGTTTGCTTTTACGGTTTGGATTACAGTCAATATCAGCTCGTCTCCGGCTTCATGCCCTAAATAATCGTTCACCGCTTTGAGGCCGTTGATATCCAAAAAGCATACCGACCGTTGGCAGGGCGGCGCCGCCTTTTCCCGCTGCAGTCCGGCCAGCTTCTGATAACCGGAGCGCCGGTTATAGACGCCGGTCATTGCGTCAAACTCGGAATAATATTTGATCTCCTTTTTTTGCGCCCTTTTGACCACCAGCAGCGCCGCTAATACAAACGCGATGCCGGACAGCAGGAAATAAATAGACAGGTATTTGATAAACACGCGTCCCAGCAAGCGGAAAAAAGTGCCGGAAAACACCGCGCCCGCCTGCGAATCAGCCGGTATAAACGATATGATATAAATACTGTCGGAAGCGCAGAACAAGCGCGCTGTTTCGCCTGAGAGCACATCGGTTTCAATATCCAGCCGCACATAATGGAACATGCCGTCATCCGCCAGCAAATCGCCGCTTTGCGTGCCGGCAATGCTTGCCCACACCTCCGGATACGCCTGTGCAAAGCTTTCCTTCTCGCGGTCCTCATACATGAAGGCCCACGCTTTGCTGCTGTCCTGGCTGTCATACAGCCAGTAGCCGTCCGTGTTGAGCAGGTACATCTCCCCCATGCTGGCCTGCGCAACCGAAGCAATCTGCTCCAGCATCTCCTGTGCGGAATAGTTAAGCACGACAACGCCCTCCAGCGTTCCGTCTGCAGAAAAATACGGCGTGGCAAAGCGCAGCATCGGCTTGATCGGCTGTTCTATCGTATCTCCTTCGATATTCAAGTCCAGCATGGAAATAAATACCTGATCCTTTGCCAGCGTAATGCTGCCGGTAAAATAATACCGGTCGCTCTTGTTTTGCAGCAGGTCCGAATCCACCGCATACGCGCCGCTCGCCTGATAATTGACGCGAATCACTTCATTGCCGTCTACATCCAGAAACCGAATTTGATCGTAGACCTTTTTGCGATCGGAAAAAGCAATCCACTGCCTGATGGTTGCCGCGGTATCCGTCGTACAGGCCATGCCGCTGAGCGACAGGTTGTCTGTGATATAGAGCAGATCGGATACGCGTTCGACCGTTTTGTTTTGTATAATAACTTTTTCCGCATGAAGCAAACATTCTTCATTGACTTCAATCTCTTTTTGCAGTATTTGATCCGTTTGCGTTTGCAAAAAAAGCGTGATCATCAAAAAGAGCACGGACAATGCCAGAAACAGAATTAACGTATAAAGCTGTACGGTTCTTTTTTCATGTACAATTCTTTTCCAGAACATAGGCATCCCCTCGTCCGCTTTGCCGTGGAGTATCTTCATTATAACGAGTTTTGGTCTTTCCGGCAACATGGGACTGCCAGGCCAAACAGAACAGGCCCCGCATGTGCAATGCACATGCAGGGCCTGTTGATTGTTCATTTCCCAGCAAAAGCTGTGGAACGCGGGGATATCAGCCCTTGAAATCGCCGGGCAGGATCTCGTCGCCGTACTTTTCCCTGGCGGCTTCGATCTTTGCGATAGCGGCATCCCAGTAATCGTAGATATCCTGGTGGGTGTTGGCATCCATCTTGGCGTAGAATGCCTTGGTGCGCTGCAGTTTCTCGATCCACTTGGTGCAGCGGAAGGTGAACAGGTAGGTGTAGATCTCCTCGGCGAAATCCTCGTCCAGATACTTCTTAAACAGCGGGGCAATATCCTTGTACAGCGGGATTTTGCCGGTGGGCGTGTCGTAGGTTTCGTACTCGCCGTGGATGCGGCCTTCCGCCCAGTGCAGCCAAACCTTCTTGGCCAGCTTGCTAGTGATGAAGTGGCCCTGCGCGTCGCGCATGAAGTAGTTGTTGGAGAAGATCCTGGGGGCGTTCTTCACGCTCTCGCCGAACTTGATGTTATTGAGCGTATAGCGGCCCAGCGGGTAGGACACAAAGTCGAGATTCGCCATGGGGCTGGGGGTACGCACGCCCTCGGCACCCAGCGTGGCGCTGGTGGTTTCGGACTCCAGCGTGCAGGCCTTGAGCAAAATACCGTCCTTCCAGCTGGGGGACTCTTCCACGGGCACGGTGGTATCGCTGTCGCGGCCGCCGTAGAGGATACCTTCGACCTTAACGCCGTTCTTGGCCTCAAAACCGGCCTTGTCGATGTTGTCCAAATAGTCAAGGCGCATAGTGTAACGCGCATTGCCGTGTGCCACACCGACTTCGTTACCCTTGGCGTCCTTCACGCCTTTATGCCACTCACCGAAGTGGTTGTGGCCTTCATCCGGCGCGTCCACGCCCATGCCGAGCCAGTAGGGCTTCTTGTCCGGGCCCATGAGGACGTTGGAGAAGATGACCTCCTGGTTTTTCATCAGGTTTTCAAAGATCACCGGATCGTCCTTGGCATTGACGTCCTTGATGATGCCGAACATGCCGCCCTCGACGTTTACGGCGCGGAATTCGCCGTCGATGTCGCGGAAATAGGCGATATCGTCACCGACGATCTGCTCGCCGGGGATCATGGCAGTAGAGGTTTTGCCGCAGGCGGAAGGATACGCGCCGCAGAAATAGGTTTTACGATCCTTGTCCTTATTGAGCGCCGCCATGACGAACATGTGCTCGCACAGCCAGCCTTCCTTGCCGGACTTGCTGATGGCAAGGCGCATGGAATGCTTTTTCAGGCCCACGGAATTGCCCGCGTACTGGTCGTTCATGGAGTACACGATGTTGTTTTGCGTATCCATGTAGATGCGGCGCTTGTCGAGGTTTTTGGTGTTATTGTTTTCATCCAGCTCGCCTGCCGAGTGGATGAAGCGGAAGAAATTGCCCTTTTCGGCGTCCGTGAGCTTCAGGAAGTGGCTGTAGCCGGAACGGTAAAGGATATATTCGGAGTGGGCAACATACCAGCTATCGGTAAACTGCACACAGGGAATGGAGAAGGGGCTTTCGGTGGGGCCTTCGCAGAAGAACAGCACCACGGCGGGCTTGCCCTTCATGATGCCCTTGGAAATCTCCATAATCTCGGCATAGCCCTGCTCGTATTCCACGGAGTTGAGGGACTTCATGCTCTCGAAGTTTTCCTGCTTCACCATATATTTGGTGTTCTTTTTATCGCGCGCCTGATCGCCGTAGCTGTCCCAGTGGATGGTCTGCTTGTCGTTGGCAAGCGTTACTTCCTCGCCCAGCTTCAGGGCCTGATCGCGCACGTACTGCTTATCTTCCTCGCTATCCGTGCATACATAAATGGATGCGGGCTCACAATGCTGTGCAAAAGTGCCGACAAATTCCATTACTTTGTCGTTTTTCAGTGCAGTCAGCTTCTCAAAACTTTCAGTGCTCATCAGGTTTTTCAGCAACTCGTCATACTTCATACCCATTTCTCCTTTTCAATAGAGTTCCTTTGGTTTCCCCGGTTGATAACCGATCCACCTCATAAAGAATCAGCAATCTCCCACAAATAACATGATATATTCTTTTGTAAAGCAAGTCAATGTTTATTTGCATAAACCATAACAAATTCGAATTTTGATGCAAATATGGCATTTTCAGCATAATAACGCATTAAAAGACAGCGCCGGCCGCGCTGTGATACACACAAACGCGGTCGGCGCTGATGGAATTGCGCTTTATTTTTTATGCCTCAAACCGTATCCATTCCAAATCCAGCCGGCTGCCCGGCAGGAATACGAGCGTAACGGTTTGTTTGCCGAATATCGGTGCCTCCAGCGAAAAGGTCTCTTCGCGCGCGGCCGGCGCTGCCGGCAGTTCAATCAGGCTGCGGGCTGTGCCGTTTGCCCCGTCAAAGAGGATATGCATCGCGTTTTTAGCGAGGGTGGACCGCCACCGCAGTGCAACGCGGGCGGTGCCGGCTGTGCCGAAATCCATATCGGTAAATTTCAGCGCGACATTATTGCCGATGCCGGCCAGCGTACCGCCCTGCACCGAAAACCGGTCGCCGCTGATGCTGTCCGCCTGCGCGGCGGGCAGGACAGCAAACGCCTTTTCCTGGCGGACAAATTGAAAGCCCTTGAAGTGCACCTTGTCGCGGAACACAAAGCACAGCGTCTGCACACCCCGCATGCGGTGCGGCAGGGTATACACGGCTTCCCGATACACATCCCATTCCCGCCCCAGCGTGTAGCGCAGGGTGCACAGCTTTTTGCCGTCCTCGTTTGGCATGCCCTGCCAAAGCTCAAAATCAAACGCTTCCGCGGCCATGGGGAACAGCGGAACACGTACCGCGTCCGATCCGTAGCTGCCAAAATCGAGATCACGAAAGCCCACATAGGTCGCCGCGTCGTCCATGGTCACAACGCCGTTTTCGTTGCCGTTGCCAAGCGGGACATTGCTTGCGGCATACAGTCCGCCCGCAATAAATCCGTACGGGTTCAGGCAGGGATTGCCCAGACCCGTGATATAAAAGCGCACAAAGCCCATCACCGTTACGTGATCCCTGCCGCATTTGGCACAGCAGCGCACGTAGATTTCGCCGTCGCCTCCGGGCATCAGCTCGGCATGCATGCCATCATCGGATATGGCAAGGCCGGCGTACGGGCTGTCAATGCCCTGCGCGTTGGTTGCCCGCCACGTAAGCGCATGATAGGTAGCGTCTTTTGGGAAAACCGACGCGGTAACGGTATAGCCGTCCGTCGTCAGCTCAATCTTGCGGATGGGCACATCGTCGGTTACGAATTGCGGATTGATCACAGGCTCGTGCCTCGCATCCGCTTTCACAAGCGCGAGCAGCCTGCCGTTAAACATCCGCTTGTGATCGGTTTGATACGGCTCTAGGTCCGTGGAATCCCCGCTGTCCAGCCCCAGCAGTGTACCGCCTTCCACGGTCACGCGCACCCTTCGGGCGCAGTTTTCCACGGGATTGGCCTGCGCGTCGATCGCCGTCAGGCTCACAAAGCGCAGCTCGCCGAAGCTTTCCCACTCCTGCTTTACCGATACCGCGTCGCCGAAGGATTTCCGTTCGGCTTGCGCGGTTTGCTTTCCGTTTTCATCATAAGCCACAGCACACAGCGTGCCTTCGCGGTACGGAATTTGCCAATCGGCGATCAGCCTGCCGCGCAGTGCCTGCCGGCCGAGGCTCTCGCCGTTCAAAAACAGCTCCACAGCCGCGGCGTTGGAGCACACGCGCACATCGATCGGCACGCCGGGTGAAAAATCCCAATACGGAAAAATATGCAGCACCGGCAGCGTTTGCGCGTTCACCCACGCCGCGCGCACAATATGAAAGGCATCCTTGGCAAAGCCCGCGGTATCGATCATGCCGAAATAGGAGTTTTTCGTGTGATAGGGCGTCGGCTCGCCGATGTAATCCTGCCCCGCCCACAAAAACTGCCCCAGCGAATACGGTGTTTGCGCATCCTGTACCAAAATGCTCTCCAGGTTCTTCGCGCCCCAGCTGGTGGTACAGTTACCCAGCGACGAGCACTGCTCGTCCTCTTCCGCCAGCTTGGACTGTTTGAGCGGAAAATGATACACCCCGCGGCTTTGTACCGTGGAGCCGGTTTCGCCGCCGTAGATCACCCAGTCGGGATACTCTTGATGATGCTGTGCGTACAGCCGCTCGGTATAGTTGTAGCCCACAATCTTGATGCGGTCGGCGCATTGCTGCGTGTTCTTCCACGCCAGATAATTGGAGCTGAAGGTCAGCGCAGCGTTGCCTCTGGGATCGTGCCGGCGCACCAGATCCATCAGCATTTGCAGCGTTTCCCCGCCGGTTTTCGCATCCATGTTCGTATCGGGAATTTCGTTGCCGACCGACCACAGGATCAGCGACGGATGATTGCGGTCGCGCCGTACCCAGGCCGCCACATCCCGCGCGATCCAATCGTCAAAAAAGCGCGCGTAATCATATTCGGTTTTCGCTTGCCGCCACACGTCCGTAATTTCGCTCATCACCAGCAGCCCCAGCTCATCGGCCAGCTGCATCAGCGCGGCGGCGGGCGGATTGTGCGCGGTACGTATGGCATTCACGCCCATACGCCGCATCAGCACCAGCTGCCGGCGCAGCGCATCCTGATGTATCGCGCCGCCGAGCATGCCCAGATCGCCGTGCAGGCATACGCCCCTGAGCTTTACATGCCTGCCGTTAAGAAAAAAACCCTCGTTGGGATCAAAGCGGATTTCCCGAAACCCGAACCGCGTCTCCACCCGATCGGTTACCACGCCGTCCACCCACAGCTCGGAGTGCAGCGTATACAAATACGGATCGTCGATATCCCACGGCGTAACAGGCCGGTCCGGCCCGATCAGCGTATGCACCGCCTCATAAGGCTTGCCGCCGGTTTCCGCGTTCACATCCACGGTATAGGCCCATTTGCCGTTTTGCTTTTGGGTCGTAATATAAATGCCGTCAGGCAGAAAGTGGCAGGGGTTTTTCACCAGCAGGCGCACATCCCGATAGATGCCCGCGCCGGTGTACCAGCGCGCGTTTGGCGCCTGATAGTTCACCCTCACCAGCAATTCGTTTTTGGCGGTCGTCTGCAGATAGTCCGTGATATCCACGCTGAAAGCCGTGCAGCCGTTTTTCCATTCGCAGGCCTGTTTGCCGTTTATATACAGCGTGCTGTCCATATACACGCCGTCAAAGCACAGATAGATACGCTTTCCGACGGCGATATCGCCGGCATCCAGCACACGGCGATAATACCCCACGCCGGTCTGATAAAAATTCGCGGGATCGCCGATCAGCCAATCATGCGGCAGCTGCACGGGAGCAAACCCGCGCGGCGCATCCTTGGCAAAGCGCCACCCGTGGTTTAAGAGCATGGCACGACACCCTTCTGTAATATGATGTTGCCATAAGCCGCCTGCTCGCCCGTAGCCACGATGGCATACGCACCGGCGGCTTCCTTGTAGAAATCGAATCGATCAATTTGACGGATTGCTGTAGATTCCAGTCCATCGACTTTATAGAGGATGTCGGCGTAAGAAAATTGAATCCTGTCGTCGGCGTCCTGATCCACCCGCATCAGCGTAACCGGCTGGGGCACATAGGTATCCAGCGGCAGCAGCGACAGCACCGCTTTCAGCAGCACGGGGATACTGTGGCCGTCATAGCGCAGCACCCGTTTGTTTTTGCCCACATGCTCGGCGGGAAAATTGGCGTCCGCCAGCACGATGGTATCGCCATGCCCCATTTCGCACAGGATTTTCAGCAGCTCCGGGGAGAGGATCGGCGGGATTCCTTTCAGCATATCGGCTCTCCTTTATCCTTTGAATAGCGGCCCGTACGCCGCGCAGGCACGGTAATCCGCGCCCTCGGCGTCCATGCCGAACGCGCCCCAGGCGGCGGGGCGGAAGATGTCGTTTTGCGGTACGTTGTGCATGGATACGGGGATGCGCAGCATGGAACACATCGTAATCAGATCCGCGCCGATATGCCCGTAGCTGATCGCGCCGTGGTTGGCGCCCCAGGCGCGCATTACCGTATAGGCGGAGGTAAAGCTGCCCTTGCCCGTCAGGCGCGGCGCAAACCAGGTGCACGGCCAGGTGTAGTCCGTGCGCTTCCACAGCGTTTGGGACACGGCCTCCGGCAGCGCCACGGTATAGCCCTCGGCGATCTGCAGCACGGGGCCGAGACCCTTGACAAGGTTGAGGCGCATCATGGTCACAGGCATCTCCGCCCGCGTCTCAAACCGGCTGGAAAATCCGCCGCCGCGGAAATAGCCCATATCCGCCGCGCACCACGTGGTGGCGGCAAGCATAGCGTCGATATCCTGATCGTTCACATCATACCACGGCTTCATCAGGCTGTGTCCGGCTGCGTCCTTTGCCTCGCCGCCGGCGTCCAGGCAGGCCGCGCCGGAGTTGATCAGGTGGATGATGCCGCCCGCTTCCAGCGCCTTGCCCTCCAGCGCATAGCCGGTGGCTTTTTGCACGGCCTCGGGGCTCCAATAGGTACGCACGTCGGCAAAAATCTGCGCCGTATGCGTAAGCAGCTTGCCAAACAGCATGCCAAGGCCGTTCAAAATGTCATTTTCGGTGGCAAGGATGTACGGCTCGCGCGCGCCTGTCCAGTCAAACGAGGTATTGAGCAGCGATTCCGCAAAATCGCAGTTGGGATAAAAGTCCGTCCACTGCCGCTGGCCCTGAAAGCCCGCCGCGATGGCGTTGTGCCCGAGCCGCTCTTCCTTGTGATCGTCCGACAGGTTGGGGTTGCCGCTCATCAGATCCTTGATGATGCACATCATCTTAACGACGAACTCCCACGCCTCTTCCTTTTCCTGCGGGGTCTTTTTCACGCCCTCGGGATTTTTATCGATCCCTTCGGGACACTTTGCTTTCGTCCATTTGAGGGCGCGCTCAAACTCAGCCTGATCGTAGATGCCCTCGGTCATCCGGCGGATGAGCTCTACCTCGTCCACGCTTTCCACGCGCATGCCCAGGTATTCTTCCATAAACGCGGGATCCATGATCGACCCGCCGATGCCCATGCAAATCGAGCCGATCTGCAGGTAGCTCTTGCCGCGCATGGTAGCCGCGGCTACCGCCGCACGGCCAAAGCGCAGCAGCATGCCCCGCACATCGTCGGGAATTGCGGTATCCTCGGCCTCCTGCACGTCCCGCCCGTAGATGCCAAACGCGGGCAGCCCCTTTTGCGCATGCGAGGCAAGTACGCTTGCCAGATACACCGCACCCGGGCGCTCCGTGCCGTTAAAGCCCCATACGGCCTTGAGGGTCATGGGATCCATGTCCATAGTCTCGGCGCCGTAGCACCAGCAGGGCGTGACCGTTACCGTGATATCCACGCCGCACCTTTTGAATTTTTCGGCACAGGCCGCGGCCTCGGGCACGCGCCCGATGGTGGTATCGGCGATCACTACCTGCACGGGCGTGCCGTCGGTATAGCGCAGATTATCGGTAAAAAGCTTCGCTGCCGCCTGCGCCATGCCCATAGTCTGCGCTTCCAGGCTTGCCCGCACATCGGGATTGCCGCGCCGCCCGTCAATCGTCGGACGGATTCCAATAACCGGATATGCGCCAACAAATCGTTTGCTGTTCATAGTCATCCCTACTTTATACTCTTATTTAATAGCATTATAGTTCTTTACAAACCCAAATTTCTTGTGATATAGTAAGTAAACATAGTAGAAAATTCACATAATGGAGGCAGCATGAAGTATCTCGAGCAGCGTGAAAGCCGTGTACACGGAACCTTTGATTTTCCGTTTGGCTACTATAACGTAACGGCGGATCACCCGCGATATTTTATGGTGGACCATTGGCATCCGGAGTACGAAATCGTGCGCATCAACGAAGGCACGATGCAGTTTAAGCTCAACGGCCACAAGCACGTGGGCAGCCCCGGTGATTTTTTCATCATTCAGGACGGTGCGCTGCACGGCGGCATCCCGCAGAAATGCCATTACGAATGTATTGTGTTCAATATTCATGCCATCGCGGAATTGAACCCCGTCTGCAAACAGCTGATCCAGCCTGTGCTGTTTGGCGGGTCGCAGTTTTTGGAGCACATTGCCGCACCGGGCGAGCAGCTGCGCGCCGCCGGCGACGCGCTGTTTTCTTCCTTTTCGTTGGAGGAGGACAGCGCCCCGTTTATGACTATCGGCGCGATGTACACGTTTTTAGGCCTTCTGCTGAGCCATTACACCGAAAGTCGGGTGCTTAAGCCGCAGGAAGCGGAGCTGCGGCGGCTGGCGCGCATCAAGGATGTGCTGCGGCTGATCCGCAACCACTATCATGAGGAAATCACGCTGGACGATCTGGCCACCAGCGCACATATGAACAAGCGCTATTTCTGCCGCTATTTTAAGGAAATGATGGGCAAGACGCCTATCCAGTACCTCAACTACTACCGCGTGGAATGTGCCTGCGAGCTGCTGTCCACCTCCGAGCGTACCGTAAGCGAGGTGGCCATGGCCTGCGGGTTTAACAACATCAGCTATTTTATCCGGGTATTCGGCGCACACAAGGGCGTAACGCCCAGCCTCTATTCCAGCCGTACCACATCATCCAGCAATTTGCAATAGAAAGGTGATACTATGAAATTCACAGACGGATTTTGGCTCAGCAAACCGGGATACGAACTCTTTAACTGCGCGCAAATTCAGGACACCCGTTGGGAGGACGGCGAATACACCGTTTACTGCTCCATCATGCCCATTGTAAACCGCGGCCAAACGCTGACCGGCCCGATGCTCACCCTGCGGTTTTCCGCGCCGCGCGCTGGCATACTGTCAGTCCGGCTGACCAATTATGAGGGCGTGTGCCGCAAGGGCCCGCAGTTTACGCTGCACACGGACGACACCAGCCTGCAGGTCTCGGAGGACGGCAATACGATCACACTGACCTCGGGATCGCTGTCCGCCGTGCTCACCAAAGAGAAGTTCGGCCTGCATTTCTATGAAAACGGCAAGCTGCTGACCGGCCTTTCCAACCGCCACATGGGCTGTGTGAAAACGCCGGACGGCTGGTACATGCGCGTGAAGATGGATGTGGATGTGGACGAAAAGATCTACGGGCTGGGCGAGCGCTTTACCCCGTTTGTGAAAAACGGGCAGACCGTGGATATCTGGAATGAGGACGGCGGCACCTCCTCGGAGCTCGCGTACAAAAATATCCCGTTCTACCTCACCAACAAGGGCTACGGCGTGCTGGTGAACTCCACCGATAAGGTCAGCTTCGAGCTTTGCTCCGAGGCCGTGGAAAGCGCGCAGTTCTCCCTGCCGGGGCACAGCCTCACCTTTATGGTGATCGGCGGCGGGGACATGAAGCAGGTGCTGAATCATTACACCGCGCTCACGGGCCGGCCGGCGCTGCCGCCCGCGTGGAGCTTCGGGCTATGGCTGACCACCTCGTTTACAACCGATTACAACGAGGTCACCATCAACGAATTTGTAGACGGCATGGCCGAGCGCGAGCTTCCGCTGCACGTGTTCCACTTCGACTGCTTCTGGATGGAAGCGTTCGAGTGGTGCAACTTTGCCTGGGACAAGGCCTGTTTCCCCGATCCGGAAAGCATGCTGCGGCGGATGCACGCGCGGGGTTTGAAAACCTGCGTGTGGATCAATCCCTACATCGGGCAGAAATCCCCGCTGTTCAAGGAAGGGCGGGACAACGGTTATCTGATCAAGCGCCCGAGCGGCGACGTGTGGCAGTGGGACATGTGGCAGCCGGCCATGGCGCTGGTGGACTTTACCAACCCCGACGCCTGTGCCTGGTACCAGTCCAAGCTCAAAGTGCTGCTGGACATGGGCGTGGACTGCTTCAAGACCGATTTCGGCGAGCGTATTCCCACCGACTGCACGTATTTTGACGGCAGTGATCCCGTGCTGATGCACAACTACTACACCGAGCTGTACAACCGCACCGTGTTTACGCTGCTGGAGCGTGAGCGCGGCCTGGGCGATGCCTGCGTGTTTGCCCGCAGCGCCACGGTGGGCGGCCAGCAGTACCCCGTGCACTGGGGCGGCGACTGCTCCTCCACCTATGTCAGCATGGCGGAATCGCTGCGTGCGGGACTGTCGCTGTGCCTAAGCGGGTTTGCGTTCTGGAGCCACGATATCAGCGGCTTTGAGGACACGGCCACCGAGGATGTGTATGTGCGCTGGGCGCAGTTTGGGCTATTGTCCAGCCATTCGCGCCTGCACGGCTCCACCAGCTATCGCGTGCCGTGGCTGTTTGGCGAGCACGCGGTGCAGGCCGTACGCAGCTTTACCAGGCTCAAGTGCCGCCTGATGCCCTATCTGTACGCCGCCGCCGTGGAAGCGCACCAGACGGGCGTGCCCGTGATGCGCGCCATGCCGATGGAGTTTGCGGGCGACCGCGCCTGCGAGAGCCTTGACCGGCAGTACATGCTCGGCCAAAGCCTGCTCGTCGCGCCGGTGTTCCGCAAGGACGGCACCGTGGATTACTACCTGCCGGAGGGCACGTGGATGCACCTGCTCAGCGGCGAGGTGCGCCGGGGCGGCGCATGGCAGCGGGAGACCTACGACCTGACCAGCCTGCCCGTGTACGTACGTGAAAACACCATCCTGCCGCTGGGTGCCAGCGATACGCAGGTGGATTACGATTATCTGGACGGCCTTGAGCTGCACCTCTACAGCCCCATCGAAGGTGTGCCCGCGCAGTGCACGCTGGTGGACAGCAAGGGCGACCGCCGCCTGACCGCCACGATGCTTAAACAAGACGGCAAGGTACGCCTGTCTGTAGACGACACGCACGGCCCCATCAGCGTCATTCTGCACGGCGATACGCCGGTACAGGCCACCCTGACCGCCGATCGGCAGGAGATCACGATCGGATGACGCCGGACGCCGAGCACACCCTGTGGTACCGGCAAGAAGCCACCCGCTGGGAGGAAGCGCTGCCCCTTGGCAACGGACGCATCGGCGCGATGATTTTCGGCGGCGCGGCGCACGAACGCATCGCGCTCAACGAAGACACGCTGTGGTCGGGCTACCCCGCCTGCGGCGACAAGCGCGGCGCGGCAAAGTATTTTCCCATCGTACGCGATCTGACCCTGCAAGGCAAATATGCCGAGGCACAGGCCATGATCGAGCGGCACATGCAGGGTGCGGACACGCAGTTCTACCTGCCGCTTGGCGACCTGCTGCTGGACTTTGACGATATCCATCAGGCAGGAAATTATACCCGCAGCCTATCGCTGCGTGAAGCTGTATGCACAACCGAATTTATAAGCGGCGGTGTACGCTGTCGGCGCGAGGCATTTGTTTCCGCGCCCGATCAGGCGCTGTATCTCCGTTTGACGGCGGACACAGCCGGCGCGCTGGCCTTCACCTGCTCGCTGCAAAGCCAGCTCAGGCACCGCAGTACGGCGGATATGCAGGGGCTGACCCTAACCGGCATCTGCCCCTCCGGCATGGCCGATGGCGGCCGCCGGTCGCCCGCCGTGTATGCGCGGTGTGACGACCGCAAGGGTATGCGCTTTTTCGTGCATTGCGAGGTACATACCAACGGCCGCGTTCGCGTTGCAAGCGGCGGCAAGCTTTCCGTAGCAGGCGCAACACAGGCTGTGCTGCGCCTGTTTGCACGCACCAGCTTCAACGGCTTTGCCCGCCATCCCTTTACCGACGGCCGCGATGAGCAGGCGCTGTGCCGTGCCGATCAGGCGAAGGCAACGCGGGATTTTAATGCCGCGCTGCGCCGCCACATCGCGGATCACCAGGCACTGTACAGCCGCTGTGCGCTGCATCTGGACAGCAGCCAAACGGATTTGCCGACCGATGAGCGCCTGACCGCAGCGCAGGACACCGACGATCCCGCCCTGGACGCGCTGATGTTCCACTACGGGCGCTATCTGCTGATCGCGGGCTCACGGCAAGGCACGCAGCCGCTCAATCTGCAGGGTATCTGGAACGAGCACCTGTGCGCACCGTGGCGCGGCAACTACACCCTGAACATCAATACCGAAATGAACTACTGGCCCGCCGAGGTCTGCGGCCTGCCGGAGTGCCACCAGCCGCTGTTTGCCATGATCGGCGAGCTGCTGCACACCGGCGCGCGCACCGCCGAAACGGTATACGGCGCGCGCGGCGCGGCGGTGCACCACAACACGGATCTGTGGCGGCTGTCCAATCCCGTTTCCGAGGGCATAACAGGCTCGGCGGTATGGGCGTTCTGGCCAATGGCGCTGGGCTGGCTGTGCCTGCACATGACGGAGCACTATCAATACACGCGGGATCTCGCGTTTCTTAAAAATTCCGCACTGCCCGCGCTGCGGGCGTCCGCACGGTTTTATCTGGATATTCTCACGGATCGCGGCGACGGCAGGCTGGCAATCGTGCCCGCTACCTCGCCCGAGAACACGTTCCAGTATCATGGTAAATCGGTTGCTGTGGCGAAGTCCTCCCAGATGAGCATATCCATCGTACGGACGGTGTTTGCGCAATATCTGAAGGCAGCCGACACGCTGCACATCCCCGAAACCATGACCGACGAGGTGCGCCGTACGCTCCCGCTGCTGCCGGATTATGCCATCGGCCCGCGCGGCGAGCTGCTGGAGTGGGACGCGCCCTACGTGGAAACCGAGCCCCACCACCGGCATGCGTCGCACCTGTTTGATCTGTTTCCGGGTGACGCTGTTTCGCCCGAGCACACGCCGCTCATCGCCGCGGCCTGCAGGCAAACGCTTCTTCTGCGCGGCGACGCGGGCACGGGCTGGAGCATGGGCTGGAAAATCAACCTGTGGGCACGGCTTGGCAACGGCGGCAAGGCGCTTTGCCTGCTGCACCGGCAGCTGTGCCCCGCGCAGGGCGATACCGGCGGCACCTACCCCAATCTGTTTGACGCGCATCCGCCGTTTCAGATTGACGGCAACTTTGGCGCGTGCTCCGGCATCGCGCAGATGCTGGTGCGCAGCGACGATGACAAAATTCATTTATTGCCTGCCCTTCCCATTCATTGGAGCGGGGCTGTACACGGCCTGTGCGCCCCGGGCGGCGTGCGCGTGGATATCCGCTTTCAAAACGGAAAGCTGGCCGATGCAGCCGTCGGAATTCCGGTCGGAGCAACGCCGCCGATACTGTATTATCAGGGAAAGCCGGTTTCCGGCGCTGTCAGGGTTTATCCCTTGAAGGGCTGACCTGCGGCGGGTTTATTCAAGGCGTATTTCCCTACGGTACGGCCCGCAGTTCCCTGTTGTAATGCACAGGTTTCAAATAGCATATTATTCACTTATTAATCTCATAAAGTTCACTTTTGTTTCTTGACGGTCACAAGATATTTCATTATACTGCAGGTAAAGAGGTCGAGAGTTTTCGACAAAATGAACCATAAAGAACGGAGGAACAAAATGATGAAAAAGGTACTATCGCTTCTTCTGTGCATTGCGATGCTGTTGAGCATATGCTCCATTTCACTTGCGGAAGAAAGCGCCGCCACCGAGGCCGTGGCATTCCTGATGTTTGCAGACGGCAGCTGGACCAACCAATACTGGACCACCACCGACGAGGTGACCTTTACGGCGGCCAATACCGTGGTCACCGGCCCGGGCACCTACACCGTGGGCCTGACGTTTGACGAAGCGGTGGAAGGCCTGTCCTTCCTGGCGCTGGGCATTGAAAACGGCGAAGAGCTGCTGCCGGGCGCGATCTACGAAGTAACCGAAGTGAAGGTTGACGGCGCCGCCATCGAGCTGGCCAAAACCTACACCTCCACCGACGACGGCGTGATTACCCGCAACAACATCTACAACGAATGGGTCAGCGAAATTCCCTCCGACGCCCGTGTGGCCGGCGATATCGCGGACTACACGCCCACCGCGGTAAGCACGGATGACTTTGCCTCCTACAAGAGCATCGAAGTTACCTTCACCATGCTTTCCACCGAAGCGTTC
>DAOPIR010000039.1:0-17444 GCA_035399245.1 Candidatus Limiplasma sp. | reverse complement strand
ATATCGGGCCTTTTTGGCAGGCTGGCAGGGTGTTTGCAAAACAAGGTTTTTTGACGCCCTGCGGGAAGATTGCTTTGCAATCTTCCCTTTTCAATAACAACATAAGCAAAAGGACAGCCCTGAGATAAGAAGTGCTGCCCTTTTGCTAATGGAGAAATTTCAAATAAACCAGTTGCGAAGCAACCGCACCGCCATTCCTAATTCATCATTTCTCATTCATTCCGCCATTTCTAATTCCTCATTCAAAAAACGCCCCTGATCAAATAACGAAACCTCTCGCTACTCCTCAATCTTCTCCTGCGTCTCTCCCCACGCTACGGTGCCGTTGCGCAGGTGCTTTTTGGCGGCGCGGAGATCCTTTTTGGTCAGGCGGATTTTTTCGGCCTGCATGCGGTAGTCCTCCAGCGAGGCGGTGGTCAGCTTGGTGCCCACCAGCGCGCCGGCCATCACGCACAGCATCGGCAGCAGGTACTTGATAATGCTGCCCGTTAAAAACAGCGACAGCACAAAGCCCGCTACGATGCCCGCCAGCAGGCACAGGGTGTAGCGCGAAAAGAAATCCGAGCGCGCCTTGGCGCGGGCGGCCAGATACCGGTCCAGCGTTTTTTGGGAAAACGTATGTCCGTTGGGAAAGTGCTCCCGCTTCAGGTCCGTAATCTTCATCTGAAATCCTCCCCGTTTTTAATTGGATAAATTGAATGCCGACAGCAGCAGCAGGAAAAACAGCAGTACCAGCCACACAAAGAACAGGATATGCTTGAGCGTCGTCATAAAGCCGGCAAACTTCGCCATGCCGTAATACTGCTCGGGATAGCTGCGCAAAAGCCGCAGGAAAATCAGGTCCTCTCCCGCATCCACCGCCGTGCGCACCAGCGACAGGATGATCATCAGGTAAAAGATCCACGAACCGGTTGCCGCGATATTTGCCGTTACCGCGAACATTACGCCCAGCAGGCACAGCATCAGGCCGAAATCGTACAGCCAATAGCGGCGCATCTCGGGCCGCCCGCTTTCGCCGGCGCTTTCGATGGTGTCAAAAAGCATGTCGGGGGAATAGTGCAGGTGCACGTCGGGCATGGTAAAGTCCTTGCCCAGCATCCGCTGCGGGCTGCCCTTGGCCATTACCATCAGGTAATAGTAGCCCCCGAACCCCAACGCCGCGACAATGGCCCCGGCCAGCGTAATCCAGTTCATAGTGCCCTCCTATTGCAAGCCGATATGGGTACAGGGAATCTTGCCCGAAACCAGGTCGGCGATATGGTGGCGCGCATGCCCGATAATCACGTGGCTGCCGCTTTCCACCGCGCGCAGCGCATAGGCCAGCTTCGCGTCGGCGCCGCCCGCGCCCTTGCGGCTGGCGCCCCGGCAGTGGGTGCGCAGCTGGGCGATCTTTTCGCGCAGGTCGTCAAGGTTGGTGGCAAATACCTCCCGCACAAGCGTGGAGGGATCCTTGACGTCCAGATAGATGCCCTCGGTGGCGGTGAGCAGGATCAGCGTTTTTGCCTTGAGCAGCGCGGCAATCACGGCGGCGGTTTCGTCGTTATCCACGCACTCCACCACGTGCTCGCCTTTACCGCGCCTGCCGGACAGCTCCATTTTGCGGTTTTCCTCGTCGGATACGGGGTCGTTGTAATTGATGATGGGGATGCACTCCTGCGCGGCGGCGCGCTGCAAAAAGCGCAGGATGTGGTCGCGCTTGACGGCGTCGTTAAAATGCGTATGCTCCACCAGCAGCTGGCGTACGCCGTACTCAGGGTGTACAAACTTGCGGTAATTGTCCATCAGCACGATCTGTCCCTGTGAGGCATAGTCGGTCTTGTCCTGCTCGATGTCGCCGTTGAGCTCATGGCCGATGCGGTGCAGATAGTCCAGCCGGCCGATCTCGGTAGCGCCGCTGGTAACCAGCGCCATGCCCGGGCGCAGGTCGTCGCCCAGACGCTGGAAAATGTTGTAGTCGATGGCTCCGTCCTCGGGCTGAATCAGCGCCATGGAGCCGATCTTGATCACGAGTTCAATGGTTTTCAACGTGCCGGTTCCCCCTCTATTGTTGTCAGGTTTTGAATCCATACACGGCTTTTGAAGTGCGGCAGGCCGATGAACATCTTTACCACTTCCTCGGCCAGCGTGCATACGTAGATGATCTCCACCGGCCAGTGCAGCAGGAAGGTAGCCGCCGCGCACAGCGGCACGCCGATCAGCCACATGGAGCCCACGTCCAGCTTGAGGCTGAACACCGTGTCCCCGCCGGCGCGCAGCACGCCCACCACGTTGATGGCGTTGAACGCGCGAAACCACATCGTAAACGATTCAATCAGCAGCACCGTGGCCGCGGTTTGGATCGCTGCGGCGGACAGGCCGGAGAACAGCGACAGCATCGGCAGCCGGATGAAGCCCAATATAACGCCCAGCACCACGCCCGATGCCATCGACAGCGCGATCATGCGCTTGGCGTACAGGTAGGCGTTGTCCGGCTCGCCGGTGCCGATGGCCTTGCCCACGATGATGGCGGTGGAGTGCATCATGCCGAAGATGAAGATCCACACCAGGTTATCCACGGTGGATACCACGCCCATCGCGGCCACGGCGGTATCGCCCATATGGCCGTAATAGATGCCGTACATCGTGGTGCCCAGCGCCCACAGGCCCTCGTTAAACACCACGGGGGTGGTGGTTTTGGCAAAGTGCGCGTGGAACGCCTTGTCCCAATGGAACATTTCGTTAAGGCGCGCGCCCGCGGGCAGGTGCTTGCCGTAGGCAAACAGCAGCGTCAGCACCATGGTGGTACCGGCGGCGATGCACGTAGCCAGCGCCGCGCCCTTTACACCCATGGCGGGCAGGCCGAAGTGGCCGTAGATCAGCCCGTAATTAAGCAGCGTGTTCAGCCCCAGCCCGATGGAACCGGATACCAGCGGAATGTGCGGCTTTTCGCCGGATTTCAGGCAGGTGGCGTACACCATGTTGATGCCGTGGAACAGGTAGCTGGGCAGCACCCACCGCAGGTATACTTTCGCGATGGCGGCGCTTTCTCCCTGCGGGAGAAATAAATTGATAATCTGCGCGGGAAACAGGCTGGCGCCCGTGATGAATACAATCATCACCACGCCGGTCCACAGCAGCGACACGCCCATGCTCTGCCGCATGCGGCGCACGTCGCCCGCGCCCCAGAACTGGCTCATAAAGATCGCGCCGCCCGAGGCCACGCCGAAAACGAACAGCTGAAACAGGAAGGTGTAGCGGTTGGTCTGCACCACGGCGGCGTAGTTGATGTCGCCCAGGCCGGATACCATCAGCCCGTCTACGATCTGCAGCGAGGACGCGATCATGTTTTGCAGGATGATGGGCAGCGTGATCGCCAGCACCTGGCGGGCAAAGGGTTTATCCCATCGGAAACAGGAGGTGAAAAGCGCCGCGGCGCGCCCGGAGTGTGAAGTTTGCATACATTTCCTCATTAATACACATCAAATTCAAAGAGATTGACATAGCCCCATTGATCGTAATACATCCAGTCCACCGTGCCGTCGGCGCCCTGGGCAATGTAGTTCATCAGCTCGGTGGTGGGCTGGTCGTAGGTGCTGGCATACAGCACGTTATCCCGTAAAAACAGCGACGGATCCAGCTGGTGGATGCCAAAGCTTGAAAGGATCAGCCGCCAGCCCCGCGTATGCGCCGTCCAGCCGCCCCACAGCATCAGGTTTTGCGGGATGCCCTCCGACGTGTCGGGGAACAGCCGGTGGTCAAACGACAGGGAAAGATCGTAGATGATCAGCATGTCGTCGTTCATCAGGGCGATCTCGTCCAGGTCGGCGTGCAGGTCGCTGGTCGTATCGGTAAAATAGGCGCTGGGCGCGATATAAGCGGCGCTTGCCTGCGCAGCGACGGCAAACACCGTCAGCATCACGCATGCGGCCAGCGGCGCGAGGGACGCAATCGCAAGCGCCCGATGGCGCGCCTTGCGGTTAAACAGCGCCGCATACACCGCCGCGCCCATCGGCAGCAGCACGGAGTATACCGCGCGCGAGGGCAGCCGGTTGATATACGCCAGCGCAAACAGCAGTGCCGCCCCGCCCAAAAGCGCAAGCAGCAGGTATAATGCGGTGCGCCTGCCGCCCCGCAGCGCGGCCGCCAGCGCGACCGCCAGCAGGCATAGCAGCGCCAGGCGCAGCTTGCCCTCGGATACTACGGCAAACAGGGTATCCCACGCCGCGGCCAGCCGGTCGCTCATGGCGGTGTCCGGTTCGGCTTGCTGTGCGGTCAGCGTTTCAAAGGCTTCGGCGGTGATGTTATCGTTGAGGAAAAACCAGTTTCCCGCCAGCGTAAACTCGTCGCTGCTCCAGCCCAGCTCCGCCAGCGTATCGTCGGATACGGTTTGCGGAAAGCCGGTGTAGTCGTACAGCTCGGTGCGCGCCTGCTGCCAGGCGATATCGTCCGCCAGCCCCTGCATGCGGATATCCAGCGCCTGCCAGCCCACCGCGGCGGCAAAGAGCGCCGCCAGCACAAAAAGCGCCGTCAGCGCGCGCCTGGAATGGGACGCGACCAGCTTGAACACAAACAGCAGCACATAAAAGCACGCCGCGGGCAGCACCGCGGTCATCCGCAGAAAATAACAGCTTAAAAGCAGCGCCGCGCTGCCCGCGATGCCTAACAGCACCGGCCCGCGCTTACGGGAAAAGTCGACGCTTGCCAGCTGAAACACCGCCGCCGCGCCGCACAGCGCCGCCGTAACCGTGAAGGTGATCCGACAGGAGATGTACACCGTAAACGCGGCCAGAAACAGCGCGCCGGCCACAGCGCCCCACCACACCGACAGGCCCTTCTGCCGTGCCGACTGCATGAGGCTTTTCACGATCACGGCCTGCGAGATCCACAGCAAAAACAGCTGCAGGATCGAATACCACGCCACGCCCGGCCACAGCGTCGCCAGCCCGTATAAAAGCCAGGAAAACGCCGCGTGCATGCGCAGGTTGAACGTGGAAGGCTCGCCCCAGTAGCCCATGGTGGCGCGCAGGAGCGGCGTGTCATCGTTGCCGGTGTACTGCACATCGGCAAACAGCAGCAGCGCCCCCATCAGCAGGGACGCGATCAGCAGGCCGATCAGCCAGGGCGTGGCTTTTTGCAGGCGGGTCATAGGCAGGCTTCCTCTCTTGGAAAATGGCCGGCGGTCAGCCGGCTGCGTAGATGACAACGACGCGGAGCGCGCCTTGGATGACGGGCAATCCGCCGCCGGCCGGCAGGTATACGCAATCGCCGCGGCGCAGCGCCGTGGACGCGCCGTCCCTGGTCAGCGTGCCTTCGCCGGCAACGCATACGACCGAGGCAAACGAGCCGTCGGGCAGGGGCAGGGTTTCGCTTCCATGAATGTCGTGCGCATACACGCTGAAATACCGGCACTGCGCAAGCCGGTTTCCGTCGGCATTCCCTGCGGCGCGGTAGGGCTGATAGTTGAGTACGTCCAGCGCCTTATCAAGGTGCAGCTGGCGCAGGTTGCCCTTGGCGTCGCGGCGCAGATAATCGTACAGGCGGTAGGTGGCGTTGGAGGACTGCTGGATTTCGAGGATCAGGTTGCCCGCGCCGATGGCGTGCACCGTGCCCGCGGGGATGAACACCGCGTCGCCCGGGTGGGTGGGCAGCTTGTGCAGCACCTCTTCGATGGTGCCGTCCGCCACGCGGCGCTTCACCTCCTCGCGCGTTACCGCGCGGTTGAAGCCGACGTACAGGTACGCGTCCCTGTCGGCTTCCAATATATACCACATTTCGCTTTTGCCGTTGTCGTGCTCATGCACGCGGGCGTAGTCGTCGTTGGGGTGTACCTGTACGGACAGGTTCTGCTTGGCGTCGATCAGCTTGACCAGCACCGGTAGGTCGGGCCTGCCCGCGGTTTGGGTTAGGTAGGCCGCCAGCGTCATGCCCTGATGCGGGCCTTCGGCGACCATGCTTTGCCCGTCGGGGTGCACCGACAGCACCCATGCTTCGGCCACGATATCCTGCTTGACGCCGTACAGCGTTTTCAGCTTGGTTCCGCCCCACAGATAGTCCTTGAACGCGGGCTTGAGTTTGAGAAACGGTTCGCTTTGTACCATGATGACTTTATTTCCTCCATAAAATTGACGCTCTTGCTTCATTATAAACAATGCATGGAAGAGCGTCAATTTTTCATGGGATTACTGCAGCTCCGCCAGCAAACTCTTTTCCTGCTCGTCGCGGAACTGGTTGACGTAGAGATTGTAGTAGTAGCCTTTGAGCTTCAGCAGCTCCTTGTGGCTGCCCGCCTCGGTAATCTCACCGTTTTGGATGACGAGGATGCGGTCGGCGCCGCGGATGGTGGACAGGCGGTGGGCGATGATGAAGCTCGTGCGGCCGGTAAGCGCGGTCTGGATGGCGTGCTGGATCTTCATTTCAGTTTCGGTGTCCACCGAGGAGGTGGCCTCGTCCAGCACGAAGATGGCGGGCCGGCCGATCAGCGCGCGGGCGAAGGACACCAGCTGCTTCTGGCCGGTGGACAGCAGGTTTCCGCCCTCGCCGACATCGGTATCGTAGCCCTTTTCCATGGTGCGGATAAACGTGTCGGCGCTCACCATGCGCGCGGCCTCCTCCACCTCTTCGTCGGTAGCGGAAAGCTTGCCGTAGCGGATGTTGTCGCGGATGGTGCCGGAAAACAGGTGCGGCTGCTGGAGTACATAACCGAGGTTACTTTGCAGCCAGAGCTGGGAGCGCTTTTTGTAGTTCACGCCGTCGATCAGGATTTCACCCTCGGTGGGTTCGTAAAAGCGGCAGATGAGGTTGACGATGGTGGACTTGCCCGAACCGGTTTCGCCTACCAGCGCGATGGTTTCGCCCGCCTTGACGGTGAGGTTGAAGTTTTTGAGCACCTTTTCGCCGCCGCTGTATTGGAAGGAAACGTTTTTGAACTCGATATCGCCGTGCAGCTTGGGCCAGTTTTCCCGCTTGGGGTTAAAGTTGTCGCCGAACACAGCCACCACGTCGGGGGTATCGGCAATCTCCGGCTCGGTTTCGATCAGGCCGATCACGCGCTCGGCGGCCGCCTGCGACTGCTGGGTTTCGGCAAACACGCGCGCGAGGTTGGCAATCGGGTCAAACAGCTGTGTGGCGTAGCTGATGAACGCGGTCAGCGTACCGATGGAGATGGAACCCATCACAAACACGTCGTGCCCGCCCTTCCACAACAGGAACGCCGTGGCAAAGCCGCCCAGCCCGATGATGATGGGGTACAGCGCCGCCGAAAGCACCGCCGCGCGGACCGACGAATTGCGCATGGTGTTGGTCAGCTGCTGGAATTCCTCGTAGTTCGCGTCCTCGCGCACGAGAGTTTTGGTGGTCTTGGCGCCCATGATGCCTTCGTTGAACGCGCCGGTGATCTTGGAGTTGATTTTGCGCACTTCGCGGTAGTTTTTCAGGATCTTTGTCTGGAACAGCGCCGTGATCACGGCCATCAGCGGCACCACCGCCAGGGTGATCAGCGTCAGCTTCCAGTCGAGAATGAACATCGTGATCGACACGATCACCACAAACGCGGCCGACCACATCATATCCAGCAGCCCCCACGCCACGGTGTCGCCCAGACGCTGGGTATCGCTGGTCAGGCGCGCGATCAGGTAGCCCACGGAGGTCTTGTCGTAAAACGAGAACGGCAGCTCCTGCAGGCGCTTGAACGCGGTTTTGCGGATGTGGCGGCAAAGCCCCACCTCCACGCTGCCGCATAGGCGGATGAACAGGAACACGCTCAGCACCAGCCCGACCACGCATGCGGCGTACTTGATAATAAAGGGAACCAGTCCCGCCAGGTTGCCGGTGGCGGCAAAGCCGTCGATGGCTTCGCGCTTGAGCAGCGGGAAAATCACATCAAAGCTGGCGGTAACCATGGAAAAGGCGATGATGCCCAGCATGTGGCGGTGGAAGGGCTTGGCATAATGGAACAGCTTCTTCCACGGCCCCAGATCAAATTGTTTGGTATAGGTCGCTTCCTCTTGAAATTGCATATGTTGTCCTCCGTCGCCCGGGGCAAACGCTGCCGAAATCCCATACCCGTTGGCGACCGGATTTCCGCCATCTTGGGCCTGGGGAACCCTCGACGTAGCTCTGCTACGACTTCGGGTTACCCAAACCCAACCTGACGCAAATCCGCTTCGCCCTCTGGCACGGTATTTCGCCATCGTTTACTGCGGGCTTGCTTGGATTGGTTTGGGGGAATTCGGACAGGCGGATTATGTGGCCGCCTTCGTTTTACTCGGCTTGCGGGGGATTGTTTGCTTCCGGCTCGTCGGTATCGTTGAGCTCGTCCTCCAGGGCGGCTTGAATTTGGTAGATGCGTTTATAGAGGCCTTCCTGTTTCACCAGCTCGTCGTGAGAGCCCATCTGGGAGATCTTGCCGTTTTGCATGACCACGATCACATCGGCCTCGGCCAGCGTGGTGAGGCGGTGGGAGATGATAAAGGTGGTCGCGCTCTTGTGCAGCTCCTTGCGGGCCTCGGCCAGCGCTTCGCGGATGGCGCGGTCGGTTTCGGTATCCACGGCGGACAGGCTGTCGTCAAAGATCAGAATATCGTTGTCCTTAAGAAGGGTGCGGGCGATGGCCACGCGCTGCTTCTGGCCGCCCGAAAGCGTAACGCCGCGCTCGCCGACCATGGTTTCGTAGCCCTTTTCAAAGCCCTCGATAAACTCGTCGGCAGCGGCGGTCTTGGCGGCCGCGCGAACCATCTCGTGGGAGGGGTTGCGCCTGGCGATGCCGATGTTGCTTTCCACGGTGCGCGAATACAGGAACGGCTCCTGCAGCACCAGCCCTACGCGCGAGCGCAGATAGCTTTTGCGAATATGGTTGATGTTGACGCCGCCGATGCGGATCTCGCCGCGCTTGACGTCGTACAGGCGCTGCAGCAGGTTCATCAGCGTGGATTTGCCGCTGCCGGTCGCGCCCAGCAGCGCCACGGTCTGGCCCTGCTTGACGGTGAAGTTGATATCCCTGAGCACGGGGGTGTTGTCCTCGTGCTCAAAGCCTACGTGGTCAAACTCGATATCGCGGTCCAGCGGCGGGGTGACGGCGTCGGGATCGTCCTGCTCGGGCTGCGTGAGCAATATTTCACTCGTGCGCCCGAAGGAGACCATCGCCTTGCCCATGTCCGACAGGATGCGCCCCAGCTGGCGGATAGGCCACAGCAGCATGCCCGTGTAGCTGACAAACACCGTCATTTCGCCGATGGTCAGCTCGCCCGGATAGGTGACCACGGTGATGACGCCGATGATCAGCGTGACGGCTGACTGCGCCATTTCCAGGATGTTGGAGCCCGTCCAGTAGTAGGAGAGCAGCTGCACCAGCTTCATGTTCTTTTTGTACAGGTCGTCATTGGCGCCGTTGAACTTGTTTTCTTCAAACTTCTGCCGCCCGAACGCGCGCACCACGCGCACGCCGGTAAGGTTTTCCTGCAGTACGGCGCTCATTTTGCCCTCGGATTCGTCCGCGATCTTGAAGTACTTCTGAATCCATTTGAAGTACAGCCACGCAAACAGGAACAGCGGCGGCACCAGGATCATGGAGTACAGCGTCATTTGGGTGTTGATGGACAGCATGATCAGCAGCGCGATCACGATCATGAATACCGCGCGGAAGATTTCCGTCAGCTGGCCGGAAAGAAAGCGGCGGATGGTATCCACGTCGCTGGTGCAGCGCTGGATCAGGTCGCCGGTCTGTGCCTGCACGTGGTAGTTGTAGCTGAGGGTCTGCAGGTGGCTGTAGAGGCGGTTGCGCAGGTTGCGCGCCACGTTTTCGCTGGCGTGGGCCGAAAACCGGCCGCGGATGTACTGGAACAGGCCGCCCGCGACGTAGCACACGATCAGGATGATCGCGATAATCCACAGGTGGTTGAGCAGGTACTCAATCCCGCCCCGTGCCTGAAACCACGGTCCGATCGGCCCGGGCAGGTCCACCGTCGCGGCCATGTTGCCGTCGGCGGCGTCCACCAGCGCGTCGATGGTACCCGACAGCATCAGCGGCATGATGAGCGAGAAGCAAACGCCCACGCCCATCGCCAGGATGGACACGACAAATTTCATGCGGTTGCCCTTGGTGATGTCCAGTAGAATCTCGTGTTTTGTCTGTTGCATATTATCCTCCATATAGTAAAAGGCCGTCAGCTTTGCGCCGACGGCCTGATGTTGCATGCGAAAGAGTGCTTAACGCATGGATAAACAGGCATATGGGCGCAGAAATCCCTTGTGTGCGAACGCGACGGGATTCATCCGGTTGATGGTGATCGTGAAGATCGTCCGGTTAGACATACTGCGCCCTCCTTTCCTGTGATAATTGTTAATTCTCTAGCAGTATACGGGCAGTGAATGAAGTTGTCAAGGGGAAAATGCCACTTTTTTCCGATTAATCGTCGGGGGTTAGGATGATCACGGGCGTTTGCCGCTGCCTGGCGTAGGCGATCACGGCCTGCGTGCCGCAGATACTTTGCTGTGCCGCGCCGTCCCACACGGCCAGCAGCACGTCGCAATGGTCGACCACGTACCGGCCCGCCGCAAGGTACGCCGCGTCGGTTTGCGTACCTTCGGACACGACCACGGCTTTACCGGCTTGCCGCAGCAGCGTGTTATACTGTATCAGGTCGTCGCCGGTAAAGTCGCGCCGGTAGTCCGCAAACGGCAGGGGGCAGACCAGCGCGTACCCAAGTGCCAGGCCGATGCGCGCGCACAGCTGATCCGCGCCCCGGGCAAGGGAGCTGAGCAGCACGCAGCGGTCGCGGCCCTGCCGGAGGCGAGTCAATTCCCTTTCCGCGGCGCGCTCCAGCGCGGCCGTTTGGTAGCCTTGCAGGTTGCGCAACCCAGTTATGCCTACGTGTATGTCCACAGTGTCATCCTTACAGTTTGATAATTTTCATGCCCGCAAGCGCCGCCATGTCGGGCAGGTTCAGCGCCACGGCACGGTCCTTGTCCTTTTCTGCCTCGGGCAGCTTATCCCACGGTACCAGGCAGGGGTGTTCCTTGTTCTGGTTGTTGCGCACCGGCGCGTACCGCCAGCCAAAGCGCAGCTTGCCGGCCATCCAGTCGTCGTGCTCCAGCATGGCGTACTGCTCAACCATCGCATCGGGCAGCCGGCGCACGGGCTCGCCGGTATGGCTGGGCGCCACGATGGCATATCCCAGCTTGCGCAGGAATTTATCCATGTTCATCGCCTGGCGCAGGTTGGAGTAGCGTACCGACGCCTCCAGCTTGTCAAAGTCCTCGTTGACGTTGATGGGCGCGTTGAGGGCTTTTTGGCTTTTGATAAAGCGGGTATGGATTTCCCGGGCGAGTGTCTCCAGGTTTTCCAGCAGCGGGCGGGGGACCGCCTTATCCTGCCGGGCCTCGATATAGGCGGTGTCCAGCGTGTCGCATTGGATCTGCAGCCCGTCCGCAAAGATTTCGCGGATGTTCAAAATCTGGTCGAACAGCTTGATTTTTTCGGTAATGAATTCGTCCTTAAACACGCCCTGCCCCGCCAGATAGGTGATAGCAAAGCACTGGCCGGTGATGGCGATCTGCGCGCTGTTGGCATGCGTGCGGTATTTTTCGGTGGTGCCGTAGCCGGCGCGGTTCCACTCCTGCAGCTCGTCGCACAGCATCAGCAGATAGGCAATGGGGTATTCCACCGCCCGCAGCGGCCGGTGCGTAAACTCCTTGCAGATTACGTTGCGGTAATAGTTGTGCAGCAATATGGCACCGGCGCTGTCCACGATGGCATGGAAAAAGCGCAGGGGATTGCCGCCGGTTTTCTGCAGCAGGTAGCCGTACCATTTCAGCACGATGATCGCGCTGTAAAACCCGTGGTCGATAAACCCGTACGCCGCCATATCGGCGGTAAAATGGTCCAGCTTGTCCTTGATCGCGTCGATGGGGATGCCCAGGCTCATGTGGATTTTCTGCGCCAGCAGGTCGATGGGCTGCAGCAGGTCGATATACACGCTGCTGTCGTTGGCCTCATAGAACGCATCGATAAACTTCTTTTTGGGCACAACCTCCGCGATCGAGTTCAGGCGGCGAAAGTTTTCAAACGCCAGATGGGCCTTGATGTCGCCCTTGGTGCCGTCGTGGTCGGCATTGGTGGCAAACCGCAGAAAGCTGACGATCTGCTTGCCGATGATCTCCACCGGATACCCCACATCGTGGAACAGCGCGGCAAGCCCCCAGCGGAAGAAGAACTCCTCGTGCTTGGCCTGGTAGTTTTCGGGATACCTGTCCTTGTCCATCACCGTTTCGTGGAACGCCGCCTGGAAGTTGGGGCTTTGGATATAGATGCACAGCCCCAAAACGAACACGTTGACGGAGTGGATGTAGTGGTCGCGCTGCTTTTCAATCAGCGTGGCCGCGCGCTCTTCGTACATGCGCAGGACATCCAGCAGGTCCATAAACGGGTTTTGGCTGCCCTCCAGCACAATGCGGTAGAACCCGAAGAAGAGCGTGTACACGTCAAACGCCGTGTCCTTGGTTTCGTCGTCCAGAAAGGCCAGCACGGACTGCTCCAGCAGCTCCTTGGCATGCTTGCTTCCGTCGTCCGCCGTTAGCTCCAGCGCATCGAAAAACCGGTGGATGTATTGCGTCAAATTACTTTTCTGCATAAATATTCCTTTCGTCTTGTCCGCCGCGTTGTGCCGGTTGCCGGTTCATTTGCGTCTATTATACTGTATGCGGCGGCATTGGTAAAGGCATAAACCGCCGCGCCGCGTAAACGCGCCGGATACATGCAATTGCAAAACATTTGAAAGAAATGTAACCTATGGTATATATTACCAGAAGCCACATATTATACCAAAAAACATAATATATGTTAACAAACACTTTAGATTTGCGCCCGCTGATCGTGGGTGCCGGTATGATATAATATTTATACACGGACGTACATTACAGCGTGCCGCGGCCGATATCACGGACGTCCACGCACGATAAGCAATGATAGGTTCCTGCGGGTTTTGCATGGAAACGTGCAAAATCGTTGTTTGCTGTACGGCTGTATAAACCGTACTTTGATAAAAATCATGAGGTGCTGTATGACGAAACAAAGATTGACGCTGTGCCTGCTGTCCGTATTGCTGATAATCTGCCTGCTCCCGGTCACTGCGCTGGCAACCGGCGCCCCGGGATTGGCGCTGCAGGAGGATACCGGCTATAGCGGCGACGGGATCACGGCCAACGGAACGATGCTGGTAAGCGGGCTGGAAAGCGGCGCCACCTGGGAATACTCCGTCAACCAGGGGGTTAACTGGATCACCGGCACGGGATCGAGCTTCGTGCTGGGCCAGGCGACCTATCCGGCGGGCTACATCCGGGCCCGCCAGACAAACGCGGGGGTCACCAGCGACGTTACGATCTATCCCACGGAGATCGTTGTGGCGGGCAACCAGATTTTTAATGGTGATTTTGAGCAGGGCAATAACGGATTTGATTCCAACTATGATGAAAGAGAACTGGATATCTATGGCAACCTGCTGGAAGGCGATTATGCCGTGGTATATTCCGCAAGAGAAGTGCATAGCCTCTGGGTAGATCAATCTGACCACACTTACTTTTACAACGACACGATATCAGGCCAATATTTTGTGGCAAACGCATCCGGTGACGCTACGGACGTCGTATGGCGATCCACATCGCCGATCACGGTGGAAGCGGGAACGGCATACCGCTTTGAGGCGTACCTGATGTCGCTGATTGGTGATGTTATTCAAGATTACCCAAAGGTTAAGTTCCAACTTGGAGACGGTACCGTTTGGACGGATATGGGCACAAGCGACGTAGGTTGGACAGCGGGCGAATACGGCGAGTGGCATCTGATCTACGCAGACGGAACGTTTTCAAAATCAGGCACCTATTATATCCGTCTTTTGAACATGCAGACAGAAAATTATAATGATCTGGGTATGGACGATATCTACTTCGGCGTCCGCGGCGCCGCGCCTTCCGCAGAGAACCCTGCGACCAATCCCACGTACCCGACGCAGACCTTTGACACGGACAACATGCTTTCGCTGTCGCTTGCAAGCGATACCGGCGCCAGCGCAACAGACACGATCACCAACAACGGCTTGGTTAATGTGTCCGGCGTGGCCTCCTCTCCCTGGCAGTATTCCGTGAATGGCGGCGGCTGGATAAGCGGAAGCGGAACCAGTATTATGGTGGGGGGCGACGGAACGTATTCGGTCATTGCCCACAAGTCCAACGATGGCGGCATCACCTGGCTGGATTCGACCGCACCGCTGGTGTTTACGCTGGATACGGTCGCGCCCGTGTTCAGCACAGGCACGGCAAGCGGGCATACCCTTTCACTGACGTTTAGTGAAACACTCAACGGCAATACCCTGCCGGCGCTGTCCGATTTTCAGGTGCTACTGGACGGCACGGCGACTGCTGTGTCCTCCATAAGCGTTAACGGCAGCGGCATCATCCTCACGGTTGCCGACGATACCGACAGCGCTTCGCATATCAGCCTTTCCTATAGCAAAACCCTGGAACACGCGGGAATTTCCGATATCGCCGGCAACGAAAACACCAACTTCACCTTCAATCTGTATGCGGTAAACTATCTGGCAAACGGGGCTACAAGCGGCACAGCTCCGGCGATGCAGCACAAAACACCCGGCGTGGCCATCACGCTGGCGGGCAATACCGGCAGCCTTGCGAAAACCGGATATACGTGGAACGGCTGGAATACGACAGCAGCCGGCAACGGCACCGACTATGCCGGCGGCGCAACCTATACCATTGATTCCGCGCTTACGCTGTACGCCAAGTGGAACGCAAACACCTATACGGTATCCTTTGACGCGCAGGGCGGCGACGTGGATCCGCTATCCAAGTCGGTTGTCTACCAGGCGCAATACGGCGAGCTGCCTACCCCGACCTGGACGGGGCGTACCTTCACCGGATGGTACACCCAATCAGAGGGCGCCGGCGACCATATTACGAGCACGTCGATCGTCACTGCGGCGGGCAGCCATTCCCTGTATGCCGACTGGTCGCTTGACCAGTATGCAATCACCTTCAATTCCAACTGCGACGCCCTTGTCACGCCCCAGACACGCTACCACGGCTCGGCCATCGGGGCGCTGCCCACGCCTACCCGCACGGGCTTTACCTTCGATTCCTGGTACTACGACAGCGATCTGCAAAACCCCGTTATCGCGACCGATACGGTAACGTCAAACCTGCTTTTATATGCCGGCTGGACAATCAACAGCTATACGGTATCCTTTGACGCGCAGGGCGGCGACGTAGACCCGACATCCAAGTTGGTTGTCTATCAGACGGAATACGGCGAGCTGCCTACCCCGACCTGGACGGGGCGTACCTTCATCGGATGGTATACCGAAACAGAGGGCGCCGGCGACCATATAACGAGCACGTCGATCCTCACTACGGCGGACAGCCATTCCCTGTATGCCGACTGGTCGCTTGACCAGTATGCAATCACCTTCAATTCCAACTGCGACGCCCTTGTCACGCCCCAGACACGCTACCACGGCTCGGCCATCGGGGCGCTGCCCACGCCTACCCGCACGGGCTTTACCTTCGATTCCTGGTACTATGACAGCGATCTGCAAAGCCCCGTTATCGCGACCGATACGGTAACGTCAAGCCTGCTTTTGTATGCCGGCTGGACAATCAACAGCTATACGGTTTCTTATGACGCAAACGCGGATGTAGACGGAACGCCGCCGCCCGATGCCGATTACGATTACCAAAGCACCGTAACCGTAAGCGACAATACCGGGAAAATGCGCTATGCGGGCTTTGCCTTCATCGGCTGGAACACGGAAGCCGAAGGCACCGGTATACAGTACCTTGCCGGCGACCAGTTCATCATGTCCGATCAGCCGGTAACGCTGTACGCCGTGTGGGAAGAAGTGATCGTCCCGCAGACGGGAGACAGCGCGCAGCCCACGCTGTGGGCGGTGCTGGCCGTGCTGGCGCTGGCCGCAGGCATCCTGCTCAAACGGTATGGCAAAGGCGCGTTCCGCACAGGCCGGTAACCGGCTGATACTGCCGGCGTTTGGCTGTAATTATAATCATTCAAAACAAGGATCCGTCGGGCGGCTTTAAAAGGCTGTCCGGCGCTTTTTGCACGGTGCGCGTCACAGATGCAAACATGCCCTGAAACCGCCTTTTCCCGCCGAACCTGTGTTATACTGGGAGGCAAGGAGTTGAGAACCCGCATGCGTACAAACCGACCGATAGGGTATCTGTTGCTGGCCCTGCTGTGTATCCTGCCGCTGTCCGCCGCGTTGGCGGACGATACCGCGCTGTTTGAATCCGCCGCCGCCGCGTGGCTTTCGCCCAAAGAGGCGGCGCTGGCCAGCGGAACGTACGATCTGCACACGGGCGACAGCGCCTATGTGCCGTCTGTCGCGCCCGAGGTAACCCCCTACGATGAGGAAACGGTGCTGCCCTCCGCGGCGGGCTGCACGTTTGCTACCTCCGATCCGCAGGTGGTGTCGGTGGATAACACGGGCCTGATGACAGGCGTATCCGACGGCACGGCGGTGGTCAGCTGCACCATGTCCGACGGTACGCAGGCCGCCTTTACCGTAAGCGTATCGGCCGATGCCCTGCCCGAGCGCGCCAAGGCGTTTGTGTATGTGGCACGGCGGGAATACCTTAAAAACCAGCGCCAGCGCCTGTCCAAGGCCAACGAGTACACCATCTGGTACTATCGCTCCAAAAAGGAAGTCGGCTGGTGCTCGGTGTTCACCATCTGGTGCGCCAACGCCTCCGGCACCGATCCGATTGACGAGGAGGAAGCCGTCGGCGTTCCGGACGATCAGGTGCTTTTCCTGCGCGAGGGGCAGGTAGGCAACCAGTACGACGGCTTTCAGCGCAACGGCCGCTTTGTGGGCATTCCGCGCCCGGGCTATCTGGTGATCTACGCCAACATGAAAAACACCTACCTCTACACGCATATCGGCATCGTGACCGATGTGGCCGACGTCGGCGGCGGCAAGTACCGCGTGACCACGGTGGAGGGCAATATGTCCAACACCGTCAAGTGCTACACGTTTATCTACGACAGCAATTTTGATAACTCGGCCCTGACCTCCGATACCCGCGACGACCAGCAGCCCAACATGAGCGTAGTGCCCGAATCAGACCAGACCGATCCGCTCACGCAGTATGAGCTATCCACCGACACTTGGACAGTGTTCGGTTTTTGCGCGACCTGGCTGTAATCGCAATACCCGCGCCCAGCGCCGGCAGCCTGCGGCGTCTTTTGCCCGCGCTGATCGTCAGCAAAGCTTGCCGCAGCGCCGCTGCGCCTGCGCCTTCCTTCCTCAATCGCAGCCAAAATACTTGCAGTCTTTCCGGCGCTGGGCGTGGGTATTGCGATTACAGCCAGACACCCGCAATCCCAATTCCCAGCGCCGGCAGCCTGCGGCGTCTTTTGCCCGCGCTGATCGTCAGCAAAGCTT
>DAOPIR010000038.1:0-17465 GCA_035399245.1 Candidatus Limiplasma sp. | reverse complement strand
CCTTAAAAATCCTGACAAGGGCTTCGCCCTTGACCCATCCATGGGGCTGCTCCGTTGTTCTTTTATAATATCCTGCTTTAACGAAGCTTTAAGGGTTTCACCCTTAAATATCCTGACAAGGGCTTCGCCCTTGACCCATCCATGCGCGGCAAAACCGGGGTTCAGGGGCACTGCCCCTGATTAAGGTTTTAGGGGCAAAGCCCCTATGCCCCGTTTCACCAGCGCCAGCAAGGGCACAAAGGCGCACACGATGGGGAGAAAATAGCGGAAGTAGTCGTTAACAGGGGACAGCACACACACGATCAGGCTCATCAGCGCCGGCAGGAAGGCGGCAAGGTCGCGGGCGCGCTTTTGGCGCAGCAGCGAGACCGCGGCGATGATCAGCAGCCACGTGTAAGCGGCGCAGAAAAGGAACAGCTCCAGCACCGGTACGCGCCGCCAGCCGCGCGCGTACATCGCCAGCAGCTCGCGCGCCCCGGCAAAGGCGGCAATCTGCGTGGTGTGCAAATCCAGCGGGTCGTCGCCGGCGGCCACGGTTTCAAACAGGAAGCGCATGCCGCCCTGATAGTTGTAGGTGCGCGCGGCGTCGATCTTGGGCGTAAAGGCGTAGTAGCCCGTGCTGCCCGCGACAAACGCCTCCCAGTAGGTCAGCGGATATTCCTTCATCATGGCAAGCCACGTTTTGCGGTACGCCTTAAGCGCTTCTTCCTCCGCGCCGCGCCCCAGCCCGTACTGCTTAAAGGTATATTTCACGGGATCGGAGATATTGGTCTCATAAAGCGCAGCGAGGTTTGCCGCGTCCAGCACCTGATCGATGGCGGCATACTCAGCCGAGGATACCTCCTGATCGCGCAGGGTGCGCGCGGACTGCTGAAACGCGACCGAATACGCGCCCGACGCCGTGGCGTCGGTGATACCCAGCGCGGGCACCAGCAGGCTGCTGAACGCAATCCACACCGCGATGGCTCCGCCCAGCGCCGCCGCGGCCGGCCAGCGCGCCCTGCCCCGCAGCGCCGGTACCAGCACGAGGGCCGTGGGCACCAGCAGATAGATGCCGTTGTTGCGCGTAAGGCAAACCAGCAGCGCGGTTACGCCAAAGCCAGCCACGCCCGCCGCCTTGGGCCGGCCAAAGCGCAGCCACTCGATCGACTGCACGGTGAGCAGCCCCACCAGCGCGGCGTAGAGCGTATCCTTGCCCACGGCCTGCGCAAACGACGCGAAGATGGGCGTGAGCGCGAAAAACAGCAGCGCTCCCAGCCAAAACGCACGGCCCGCCTGCAGCCGGCGCACCAGCGCCAGCGCACGCGAAAGCACATACGCAAGCAGCACCGCTTGCAGCAGCGTATAGCAGAACACCCCCAGGTTATCGCTGTGAAACACGCGCCCCAGCCGCACACAGCCGGAAAACAACCATGTCACAAACACCGGATGCCATGTGGTCATCGGCCGCAGGCCGTACTGCATGGCCACCATCTCGGCCATGTCCCACACCACGGTACCGGGAAAATAGATTGCCAGATACGGCAACCAGCACAAAAGCAGCACACCCGTCACAAACAGGATCGGCCGCCTGCGGTATGCCCTGCCCAGCCATCCGCCGGACATACGCGCCGCAAACGCCCGCATGCGCCTGCCCTCGGGCCGCGCGGTTTCCAGCCACCGGCACACCAGCGCGGCTGCCATCGCCATCACCGCCGCCCGCCCCAGCATCTGCAGGATCGCTATGCACCACGGCCCTGCGCCGTTGAGATAGCTCCACGTATCATACGCAAACAGCGCGGCCGCAAAATAGTCGACCACGCCGAACACAAGCCCGATGATCATCTGCCCGATGGAAACGCGCCTGACGCGCGTGAAAAACAAGTACCACAGCCCCGCCAGCAATATAGCGTACAGCAGCCAGACCGGGTGGAACGCCTGAAGCGGCAGATCGCTGACGCCCACATAGCCGTCGCGCGATACCGTAAAGGCGAGCATGCTCAGCACGCCCGCCGCCGCGCTGATCAGCAGGTTCATTTCATGTCCCCGGGGCGCAGCGCCTTGAGGATGTTCAGGTTTACCTCAAACAGCTGCCGATGCTTTTTGGCTACGGTATCCAGGATGATGCCGCAGGTAAGCAGCAGGATCGCCAGCGTCGTCATCACGCCCGAAAAAATCAGCGTGGGAAAGCGCGGCACAAGTCCCGTGGCAAAGTACTCCGCCAGCACGGGGATAAACAGCACCATTGCCACGATCAGCAGCGCCAGCGCAAACAGCCCGAAAAACGGCATGGGCCGGTATTCCTTAAACAGCCGCGCGATTGTCCGCAGCACCTTAAACCCGTCGCCGAACGTGTTGAGCTTGGAGGGACTGTCCTGAGGCCGGTCGCGGTAGCCCACGGGCACGCAGTCCACGTACAGGTTTTTATCCAGCGCGTGGATGGACATCTCCGTTTCGATCTCAAATCCCTTGGACAGCACCGGAAACGACTTGACAAACTGATAGCTGAACGCGCGGTAGCCGGTCATCAGGTCGGTAATCCTGCCGCCGAAAATATGGTTGACCAGCCCGCGCACCAGCCGGTTGCCGGTGTTGTGGAAGGGGCGCTTGTTCTCCGTAAAATACGTGGAAGACAGCCGGTCGCCCACCACCATATCCACGTTTTGGGTGAGCACCTTGTCGATCATATCGCGCGCGTGCTCGGCGGGATAGGTATCGTCGCCGTCGATCATCAGGTATGCGTCGGCGTCGATCTCGCGGAACATCGTGCGGATGACGTTGCCCTTGCCCTGCCGCCGCTCGTAGCGCACAATCGCGCCGGCGTCCCGGGCAATCGTGTCGGTGCCGTCGGTGGAATTGTTGTCGTAGACGTAGATATCGGCCTCGGGCAGCGCGGCGCGGTAATCCGCCACCACCTTGGCGATGGTTTTGGCCTCGTTGTAGCAGGGAATGAGTACGGCTATCTTCATGCGCCCAGCTCCTTACTGTTTGGCATTGCTTGTCCACAGCGCCTGCTCGATCTCCAGATCGCGGTGGGTAATGGATACCCGCCAGCCCGCCTTGCGCAGCTTGGCGCCGATGGTTTCGGCGATGGCCACGCTGCGGTGCGCACCGCCCGTGCAGCCCACGGCGATCACCAGCCGGTGTTTGCCCTCGGCCACATAGTTGGGAAGCAGAAACGTGAGCATGTCCATGCACTTGACTAAAAATTCCTGGGTTACGGGATGCTTAAGTACAAAGTTCGCCACAGGCTCGTCCAGCCCGGTAAAGTGCCCCAGCTCCTTAATATAAAACGGATTGGGCAAAAACCGCACGTCAAACACCAGGTCGCCCGCGCGCGGGATGCCGCGCTTAAAGCCGAAGCTCATCACTTCGATATGCAGCTGCGCGCCGTCGTCGGATGCGTTGACGATCCTGCGCATCATCCGCTGCAGGGTTTTGGCGTTCATCACCGAGGAATCGATCAGGTGGTCGGCAAACTCCTTGAGGGGCTGCAGCAGGCCGCGCTCCAGCGTGATCGCATCCTCCAGCGAGCGGCCGTCCACGCACAGGGGATGGTCGCGGCGGGTTTCCTTGTAGCGGTTGACCAGGGTTTCGTCCGCCGCGTCGATAAACAGGATATCGATGCTGTAGCCCAGGTTTTTGGCCTCGCGGATGACCTTGACCACGGCCTCGGGGTCAAAAAACTCGCCCGAACGCACGTCCACGCCGATGGCGGCCATCGGGCGCGCCTGCAGGCTTTGGTTGCACGCCTCCATAAAGCGGACCAGCATCGTGGGCGGAAGGTTGTCCACGCACAGGGCGCCGAGATCCTCCAGCGTACGCAGCGCCACGGTTTTGCCCGAGCCGCTTAACCCCGTTACGATCAAAAAACGCATTGGTTTTCTCTTCCTCTCAAGGCAAGCGCCGGGCACATCCCGTATGCTTTACGCATCGCTTGCCTTTCGTTCAGCCGGTCTTTATCCGCATTTTAACAGGTTAGTCCTCGCCGAGGATTTTGACTTCCGGCTCGAGATCGATGCCGGTTTGCTCCTTTACCACCTGCTGCACATGATGGATCAGCTGTATATAGTCCGCCGCGGTGCCCTGCCGGTCGTTGACCAGAAAATTGGCGTGCTTTTCGCTGACCGACACGCCGCCGATGCGGCAGCCCTTAAGGCCGCAGCTTTCGATCAGCTCGCCGGCAAACCGCCCGGGCGGGCGCTTGAACGTCGACCCGCAGCAGGGTACGGTGAGCGGCTGCTTTTCACGCCGGCGGGCGTTAAACTCCCGCATGGCCACGCGTACGGTTTCCGCGTCTCCGCGGCGCAGCATCACGGTAACAAACAGCAGTATTTCGTCCGTCAGGCGGCTGCGGCGATAGCCGAACTCCATTTCGTCATGGCTGTAGATTTTCATCTCGCCGGCCAACGTCACGCACGCGGCGCTCACCACCATGTCGCCGATCTCGCCGCCGTAAGCGCCCGCGTTCATCCGTACGCCGCCGCCTACCGTGCCGGGGATACCGGCGGCAAACTCCAACCCCGTCAACCCCGCGTCGGCCGCCGCATTGGCCAGCGCGGTCATGGCAGCGCCCGCCTGCGCGGTGATCAGATAGGTTTTCCCGTCCTGGGACGCGGGGGAAGAAATGTCCGAAAACCGCTCCCCGAAATGCAGCGTAAGGCCTTTCAGCCCGCCGTCCTTCACCAGCACGTTGGAGCCGTTGCCGATCACCTGCACGGGCACGCCGTGGCGCGCGGCAATCTTTAACACCTGCACGGCCTGCGCATCGTCGGAAATCTCCACCAGCAGCTCCGCCGGCCCGCCGATCTTCAGCGTGGTATAGCGGCTCATGGGCACGTTTTCCAGGATATCGCCTTTGGGCACAGCAAGGCGCAGCGCGCTTATCAGCTCCGCCTTCGCCGCATCCTCCATACGCGATCCCTCCTCTGTTACAGTCGTGATGATTGTATCGTATTTTACGGGAATAGTCAAAGCTTGCAGACCGTATATCCTCTGCAAAATCGGGCATTTTCCGTACAATCGGCATCCGGTTTGAACAAAACGGCAATGTGAATCGTTACTTAGGATAAAGGCAAGCCGCACGTGCGCAAAACAGGGAGGAAAGCTTGATGAAAAAACGCTTTGGCATTGCACTGGCCATCGTATGCGTGATTGTTCTGGCCGCGTCGGCGCAGGCATGGCAGGAAAACGTGTCCCGCGTATTCTATATCAGGACCGTGATCGGCGAGGAAAACACGCCCTGCTATTACTACGCCTCACCGGAGGCCGGCGAGCCGCTGGGCTATTATTACCCGGGCACGCAGCTGGCGGTATGGGCCGCGGGGCCGGAGTGGTGCCACTTTGACATGGGGCGCGATTACTACATGCCCTCGGCCTGCGTGTCCGTAACCGAGGCCATCGGCACCGTCGATCCGATCGGCTTTGCGTTTGTCACCTTCCCGCCGGACGATCCCGCGGCGCAGTCCACCGACAGCGTGCTGTTTATCCCGCTGCTGTGCGACTGCAACCCCGACCAGACCGCCGGCGATCCCCTCAGCGTCGGCGTGCCGCTGCAGCTGCTGGCCTACTGCGGCGACATGGTGCAGGTGCGGCTTTACGCCACCGACGGGTTTGTGCAGCGCAAGCACGTGAACATCCTGACATATGACGATCTGTTTTCCGATACGCCGGTCACCTTCCTCGCCGGATACTATCCGGCGGACAGCATCCTGCCGGCCGGGCTGTACCACGCCGCCACCGACGGCGAAGCTGCCGCCGAGATCCGCGTTGTAAGCGGCGATCAATCGCTTACCTACACCGTGGACAACCTTGCGGACACCGTGTATTCGCTCTACCTCCCCGCCGGCGCGGCCGTAACGGTATCCGCGCACGGCTCACTGACCCGGGTAACCGGCAAGGCGGAACAAAACCCGATTGCCTGCAGCGGCGGGCGGCTGGTGAGCGGCATCGACGCCGACCTGCAATGGATCTCGGGATGGGAGTATACCGTATGTGCCGACGATACGGAGGACGCGTATTTTGTGCGCTCCACCCTGTGGAACGATCAAACGCTTACAAGCGGCGAGGTGTATACCCTCGCGCCCGGTGAAACGCGGCGCGTGAAAGTCAACGCCGGCGAGATTATCGAGCTGCACCATTGCCGGCTGGAAAGCGACCGGATTGCCGGTTGGGCCAGCCGCCAATCGGCCCTGTCGCGGCAGCGCGGGAGGGCGGCAGCGCTGCGAACCGCCTGTGCGGATTAACACAAGCAACCAACAACCCCCGACTAGGCTTTGCGGCCCATTCGGGGGTTGTTTTTATCATTCTCTTTTTATGCGGCTTTCCGGCGGCTGATTGGCGCTTTCCTGCCCGCCGGCTTCCACATATTGCCTTTGTGCGGGCTGCCGTTGAGCAGCAGATAACGCTTTACACGTTCAGCGCCACCGCGGCGCTGATATTGCGTTTGTTGGCTTCCAGCAGCGGATCGACCACGGTGCTCACGAAGGTGTCCACCTGCTCGGCGCTGCGGCCGGAGAAATTGCCCGGGTCGAGCACGGCTTCGAGCTCCGCTTTGGTGGTGTTAAACGCGGGATCGGCGGCGATGCGGTCCAGCAGATCGTTGGGCGCACCCTCCTGCTTCACCATGCGGGCGGCCTCCTGCGAATAGACACGGATCTTCTCGTGCAGCTCCTGCCGGTCACCGCCGCGCTTGACGGCGTCCATCAGGATGTTTTCGGTGGCCATAAACGGCAGCTCCGCCATCAGGCGCGCGCGGATGACCTTGGGGTACACCACCAGCCCGCCGGTGACGTTCATTAAAATATTCAAGATACCGTCCACCGCGAGGAAGCCCTCGGCGACCGACAGGCGGCGGTTGGCGCTGTCGTCCAGCGTGCGCTCAAACCACTGCACGCCGGCGGTAACCGCGGCGTTTAATTGATCGACCATCACATAGCGGCTGAGTGCGGAAATGCGCTCGCAGCGCATGGGGTTGCGCTTGTAGGCCATGGCGGACGAGCCGATCTGGTTTTTTTCAAACGGCTCCTCCATCTCCTTGAAGCTTTGCAAAAGCCGCATATCGTAGCTGAACTTGCTGGCCGTCTGCGCCACGCCCGACAGCGCCGTGAGCACCTGATAATCCATCTTGCGGCTGTAGGTCTGCCCGCTGACGGGCACGACCTTCGCAAAGCCGAAATCATCGGCGATGTCACGCTCAATTTGGTCGATCTTCGCGCCGTCGTGCAAAAGCTCCACAAAGCTGGCCTGCGTGCCGGTGGTGCCTTTTGAGCCCAGCATCGCCAGCGTGGACAGCCGGTAGGTGATCTCCTCGACATCCATCACCAGCTCGTTCATCCACAGCGTGGCACGCTTGCCCACGGTGGTGGGCTGGGCGGGCTGCATGTGCGTGTACGCCAGCGCCGGCATGGCGCGGTATTCCACGGCAAAATCGCGCAGGTTTTGAAGCGCCGTCAGCACCTTGCCGCGCACCAGCTCAAGGCCCTGCCGCATGATGATGATATCGGTATTGTCGCCCACGTAGCAGCTGGTCGCCCCCAGGTGGATGATCGGCTTGGCCGTGGGGCACTGCAGCCCGTAGGCGTAGACGTGGCTCATCACGTCGTGGCGGCATTCCTTTTCGCGGCGCTGCGCGTCGGCATAGTTGATGTCGTCCGCGTGCGCTTCCATTTCGGCAATCTGCCCATCGGTGATCGGCAGTCCCTGCCGCTGCTCGGCCTTGGCCAGGCTGATCCACAGCCTGCGCCATGTGCGGAACTTGTTGTCCTCGGAAAAGATAAACTGCATCTCACGGCTCGCGTAGCGGGCGGAGAAGGGGCTGGTGTAGGTATCGTGTTGATTTTGCATCGTACGGCCTCCTTGTTGCGGGATTGTTTGCGGAAGTAGGAATTATGAATTAGGAATGGCGGTGCGGTTGCTTACGCAACCGAAGGATTGTATTTGCGTAATCCCTTACCAGCATACCGCATGTCACATGGAGAATACAAGCAACCGCCAACGAAATGAAATCGGAAGATTGCGGAGCAATCTTTCCGCCATTCCTAATTCCAAATTCCTAATTCACCTACGCGAAGTAGGCAACGCCATTCTCAAAAATCGGCTGGAACTTGGCGCCGTCCACATTCTTATACAGATTGCGTCCTGAGCGTTCGCTGTGGCCCATCTTGCCGAACACGCGGCCGTCGGGCGACAGGATGCCCTCCACGGCCAGGGTGCTGCCGTTGGGATTGAAGCGCTGATCCATGGTGGGGCTGCCGGACAGGTCCACGTATTGGGTGGCGATCTGGCCGTTGTCGATCAGGGTTTTCAGCAGCTCGTCGGGGCAGACAAAGCGGCCCTCGCCATGGCTGACGGGCACGGTGTGGATATCACCCACGGCGCAGTTTTTAAGCCACGGGCTGTTGTCGGACACGATCATCGTGCGCACCAGCATGCTCTGGTGACGGCCGATGGTGTTAAACGTGAGGGTGGGGCAATCGGCGTCGGTGTCGATAATGCGGCCATAGGGCACCAGTCCCAGCTTAATCAGTGCCTGGAACCCGTTGCAGATGCCCAGGATCAGGCCGTCGCGGTCTTTCAGCAGCGTGGTCACGGCCTCGGCCATACGCGGATTGCGGAAAAACGCGGTGATGAACTTGCCGGAGCCGTCCGGCTCGTCACCGCCGGAAAAGCCGCCCGGGAACACGATCATCTGCGCTTTGTCAATCTGCGCGGCGATACGCTCCACGCTCTTTGCCACGGCATCGGGCGATAAATTGTTGATCAGCGCAACCACAGGCTCGGCGCCGGCACGCTCCAGCGCGCGGGCGGTGTCCAGCTCGCAGTTGGTGCCGGGGAACGTGGGGATGACCACGCGCGGACGCGCACACTTGACGGCGGGCGCGGCCCAGATATCGGCGTTAAACGCGGCGTCCGCCACGGTTTCGCCGCTGCGGCGGTAGGGGAACACCGGCTCAAGCCGGGCCTCCCATGCCTCCTGCAAAGCGGCCAGGTCATAGGTTTCACCCTGGCAGGCAAGCGTGTAATCGGCCGTGGTTACGCCCAGCGTTTCCCCGATGGCGGGGGGCACCGCCGATGCGGCCGCCTCGATGATAATCCCGCCGATCTCCTGGGCAAACAGGTCGCGGGCAAAGCCCTTGTCCACCGCCGCGCCGATGCGGTTGCCCAGCGCCATCTTGAACAGGCCCTCGGCGATGCCGCCGAACCCGACGGCCCACGCGGAAACCACGCGCTTGTCGCGGATGAGCTGGTACAGCATTTCCAGCGTTTTCATCAGGTTTTTCCGGTTGTAGGGCAGATAGCGCAGCTCGTGGCCCGCGGCCTTGAACTCGGGGGAGATCACCTCCGCCGCGCTGCCCGGGGCGACCGCGAAGCTGACCAGCGTGGGCGGAACATGGATATCTTCAAACGTGCCGCTCATCGAGTCTTTGCCGCCGACCGCGGCGATGCCGAAGTCCAGCTGCGCGTCCAGCGCGCCTAAAAGCGCAGCCAGCGGCTTGCCCCACGTGGCGGGATCGCCGGTCATGCGCTCAAAATATTCCTGAAAGGTGAGGTAGGCCTTGCTTGCGTCAAAGCCGCTCGCGGCCAGCCGGCACAGGCTTTCGACTACGCTTTGGTACGCGCCCTCGTACGGGCTTTGCGCCATCAGCTGGGGATGGAAGCCGTAGGCCATGCCCGAACAGGTGTCTGTATCCCCGTGGGCAACCGGCAGCTTGGCCGCCATGGCCTGCGTGGGCGTAAGCTGCGTTTTGCCGCCGAACGGCATCAGCACGGAGGCCGCGCCGATAGTGGAGTCAAACCGCTCGGACAAGCCCTTTTTGGAGCAGATATTGAGGTCGGAGACCATATTTTGCAGTTTTTCACCCACGGTATCGCCCGCAAAGGAAACGCAGCGGATACCGTCGTCGGGCACAAAGGCGGACGCGTGCTTGCTCGCGCCGTTGGAATTGAGGAAATCGCGCGCGATATTGACGATTTCCTTGCCACGCCATGTCATTTTCAGGCGCGGTTCTTTCGTAACGGTCGCCACAACCGTCGCTTCCAGATTTTCGGCGTTGGCAAAGGCGATGAAACCGTCGGCGTCCTCCGCGGCCACCACCACAGCCATGCGCTCCTGGCTTTCGGAGATCGCAAGCTCGGTGCCGTCGAGGCCCTCATATTTCTTGGGCACCTTGTCCAGATCGATCTCCAGCCCGTCGGCCAGCTCGCCGATGGCCACACTCACGCCGCCCGCGCCGAAATCGTTGCAGCGCTTGATGAGCCGGGTCACCTTCTCGTCGCGAAACAGGCGCTGGAGCTTGCGCTCGGTGACGGGATTGCCCTTTTGCACCTCCGCGCCGCAGGTTTCAAGGCTTTCGAGCTTATGGCTCTTGGAGGAGCCCGTCGCCCCGCCGCAGCCGTCGCGCCCCGTGCGGCCGCCCAGCAGGATGATCAGGTCGCCGGCCAGCGGCTGCTCGCGCCGCACGTGGCTCAGCGGCGCCGCGCCCACCACCGCGCCGATCTCCATGCGCTTGGCGATATAGCCGTCGTGGTAAACCTCGTCCACCATGCCGGTGGCAAGGCCGATCTGGTTGCCGTAGCTGGCATAGCCCTGCGCTGCGGTGGTGACCAGCTTGCGCTGGGGCAGCTTGCCCTCCAGCGTGTCCTTAACCGGCACCAGCGGGTTGCCCGCGCCGGTAACGCGCATCGCCTGATACACGTACGTGCGGCCGCTTAGCGGATCGCGGATCGCGCCGCCGATGCAGGTGGCCGCACCACCGAACGGCTCGATCTCGGTGGGATGGTTGTGGGTTTCGTTTTTAAACATCAATAGCCACGGCTCGGTTTTGCCGTCGTTATCCACGTCGATCACGATGGAGCAGGCGTTGATCTCCTCGGAAATATCGAGGTTTTGCAGGCCGCCGCGCGCCTTGAGCGCCTTGGCGCCGATGGTTGCGATATCCATCAGGTTGATGGGCTTATGCTCGCGCCCCAGCTCCTTGCGCAAGCCGAGATAGCGCCGGAACGCCGCTTCCACGGCGGGCTTTTGGATCTGCGCGTCGTCCAGCGTGGTTAAAAACGTGGTGTGGCGGCAGTGGTCCGACCAATAGGTATCCAGCATCCGAATCTCGGTCAGCGACGGATCGCGGCCCTCTTTTTGAAAATACTGCCGGCAGAACGCGAGGTCGTCCGCGTCCATGGCAAGGCCGTAACGCTTAACAAAGCCGGCGATCTGCGCGGCGTCCATGGCGGTAAAGCCCTCCAGAATTTCCACGTCGGCGGGCGCGTCGTAGCGCTGCTGGAGGGTTTGCTTCTCGGCCAGATCGGCCTCGCGGCTTTCCACGGGATTGATGATGTACTTCTTGATCCGCGCCATGTCGTCCGCGCTTAAGTCGCCCTCCAGCAAATAAAGCTTGGCGGTGCGCACGGTGGGGCGCTCGCCCTGGCTGACCAGCTGCACGCACTCCTCACAGCTCGCCGCCCGCACGTCAAACTGCCCCGGCAGGGCCTCCACCGCGAAGGGCTTCGCCCCTTCCTTGATTGCTTCTTCCGGCAAGCCAAACGAATAGGCGTCGGTTTGCGGCTCGTAAAACACAATGGGCAGGCACTGCTCAAACAGCGCTTTGTCGATGCCCTCGATGTCGTAGCGGTTCAAAATCCGCACGCCCGTCACGTTTTTCATCAGCAGAATGTGGCGCAGCTCGTGCCGCAGCGCCTGGGCCTCCACGTCGTAACCCGCTTTTTTCTCCGTATATACGCAATATACTGCCATAGCTGCTCCTTTATGCGTTCAAAGCTTTTTGTCCGATATCGTTTCTCATGTGCGCGCCTTCAAAATCGATCAGCTTCGCGGTCGCATAAGCCTTTTCGATAGCCCGAGGCAGGGTGTCGGCCACTGCCGTTACGCCCAGCACGCGCCCGCCGCTGGTGAGGATTTGCCTGCCGTCCTTTTTGGTGCCGGCGTGGAACACCCACGTGTCCGGCTGCCTGGCGGCGGCGGACAGGCCATGGATGGGCTTGCCCTTTTCGTACTTCACCGGATACCCGCCCGAGGCCAGCACCACGCAGCAGCTGGCGCCGGAAGAAAACCGTACGTCCGCGTCCTTGAGCGTACCGGCGGTCACATGCCGCATGATGGCAAACAGATCGGTTTTCAGCAGCGGCAGCACGGCCTGCGCCTCGGGATCGCCGAAGCGGCAGTTGTACTCAATCACCTTGGGGCCGTCAGCGGTCAGCATCAGCCCGAAATACAGGCAGCCCTTGAAGGGATTGCCCATCGTGCGCATGGCGCGGATGGTGGGCAGGAAGATTTCCGCCATGCACTGCGCGGCGATCGCGTCCGTGTAATACGGGTTGGGCGCGATCACGCCCATGCCGCCGGTATTTAAGCCCTTGTCGCCGTCCAGCGCGCGCTTGTGGTCCATCGAGGATACCATCGGCACAATCGTCTCGCCGTCGGTAAACGCGAGCACGCTCACCTCGGGGCCCTCTAAAAATTCCTCGATCACCACGCGGCTGCCGGACGCGCCGAACTTGTGCTTCTCCATCATCTCGCGCACGGCCTCGGCGGCCTCGGCGCGGTTTTGGCAGATGATGACGCCCTTGCCGAGTGCCAGCCCATCGGCTTTCACCACGAGCGGCACGGGGCAATCCGCGATGTAGGAAAGCGCCTTGAGCATGTCGTCAAACACGGCGCATTTGGCGGTGGGGATGCCGTTTTGCTCCATCAGCTGCTTGGCAAACACCTTGCTGCCCTCGATGCGCGCGGCGGCCTTATGCGGCCCGAACGCGGGAATGCCTCTTTGTTCCAGCAAATCCGTAAGCCCCAGGCATAGCGGATCATCCGGCGCGACGACCACGTAATCCATGGCATGCGCCTGCGCCCAGTCGGCCAGCTTTTCAATATCCGTAGCCGCGATGGGCACGCACTCCGCCAGCGCGGCAATGCCGCCGTTACCCGGCGCGCAGTACAGCGCTTCGATCGCGGGGCTTTCCGCAAGTTTGCTCACGATGGCGTGCTCGCGGCCGCCACCGCCGATGACTAAGACTTTCATGGGTTTCCTCCCTGCTTACGAATTAGGAATTAGGAATGATGAATGAAGAATGAGGAATGGTGGAAAAGATTGCTGCGCAATCTTTGGATTATAAGGAACGATTCGGAACGGAATTTGAAATCTTCGGTTGCGGAGCAACCGCACCGCCATTGCCCACTCGGTTTTATTGTCGCACGGCTCCCTACCGGTCGCTGTGCTCTGTAAAACCTCCCAACTCCGGGTCGCTTTCGGCTTCGCCGAAGTGCCCACTGGGCACACGCTTCCCTCCGTTGCCCATTCCTCATTAAACTTCGTCCTCGTCTTAATGGTGGAACAGTCGCAAGCCGGTAAACGCCATCGTAATACCATACTTATCGCAGGCGTCGATGACTTCCTGGTCGCGCTTGGAGCCGCCCGGCTCGGCGATATAGCGCACACCGGACTGCGCGGCGCGGTCGATGTTATCCGAGAACGGGAAGAACGCGTCGGAGCCTAAGCTGACCTCGGTGTTCTTGGCGAGCCAATCCGCCTTTTCGGCGGCGGTGAACTCGGCGGGCTTTTCGGTAAAGAGCGCTTCCCAGTTGCCGTCGGCCAAAACGGTGGTCAGGCTTTCGGTGCTCACATAGCGGTCGATGGCGTTATCGCGATTGGGGTTGGCCACATCGTCATGGAAGGGCAGGCTAAGCACCTTCTCGTGCTGGCGCAGCCACCACACGTCCGCCTTATCGCCTGCCAGGCGCGTGCAGTGGATGCGGCTCTGCTGTCCCGCGCCGATGCCGATGCACTGGCCGTCCTTGACGTAGCACACGGAGTTGGACTGCGTGTACTTGAGCGCGATCATGGCAATGGCGAGGTCGCGCTTGGCGCTGTCGGGCAGGGTGGTCGCCTTGGTAACCACCTTGGCAAAGAAATCGTCGTCAATCACCAGCTCGTTGCGGCCCTGCTCAAACGTGATGCCGAAAATGTCCTTATGTTCAAGGGCTTTGGGCTCATAGTCCGGGTCGATCTTCACGATGTTGTAGGTACCGCGGCGCTTGGTTTTCAAAAGCTCCAGCGCCTCGGGCTCGTAGCCGGGGGCGATAATGCCGTCGGATACCTCGGGCTTGATCAGCTTGGCCGTGGCAAGGTCGCACACGTCCGACAGGGAAATCCAGTCGCCGAACGAGCTCATGCGGTCCGCGCCGCGCGCGCGGGCATAGGCGCATGCCAGCGGGCTGAGCTCCGCGTCCGCCGGCACAAAGTAGATCTTGCGCAGCGTATCGGTCAGCGGCAGGCCCACCGCCGCGCCCGCGGGGCTGACGTGCTTAAAGCTCGTAGCCGACGCAAGCCCCGTGGCGCGTTTCATCTGGGTCACCAGCTGCCAGCCGTTGAACGCGTCCAGGAAGTTAATATACCCGGGCTTGCCGCACAGCACCTCGATGGGCAGCTCACCGCCGTCCTGCATAAAGATCCGCGCGGGCTTCTGGTTGGGGTTGCAGCCGTATTTCAGCTCTAATTCGTTCATTGGGTTTCTCCTTTGCTTGTCGTTTGGGGCGGAATGTGGAATTAACTCTCGTTCTCGTTCCTACGCGTGTTTGTTCACGATACGTGTCTGCGTTTGGCCCGTTTGCAGGTTAATATCACGCGTGAAGAGGCTTACACGGTTGTTGGTGTCCAATGCTTCCCAGAGCGATGCCGTGAATACATCAAGGTTCTCATCTCCCAGCGCCACCGCCTTGGGTTCGCCCCGGAAGCTGGGGATGGGGCTGCCGTCGGTAACGTAGGTACTGATGAAGTGCCCCTCGCCGGCTTGCGGCTGGGGATAATCGAAGAAGAAGCGCAGGGCGCTTTCGTTTGTACCGGACTTCAAAATGGACAGCTGATAGGCCATCTGCCCGTCCTTCCCCTTCAGCAGGCCGGAGATGCGGGGCGTGAAGTTGGGCGGGTCGGGCTCGTAGGTGCGGGTGCGCAGCGCGCTTTCAAACGTGCCGCCGCCGGCCAGCGCGTCAAAAACCGTATCGGTCTGGTCGCCGTTGGTAACGATGGTCGTCTCGGCGTCAAACACGCGCACGGGCGCATAGATGATCAGGCTGGGATCGACCATCTTGGAAGGATCAAACGCCTCGGTGATGATGCCGCCGTCCTTTTGGGTGAACACGCGGTTTTGGCTGTTGACGCTGCGGCCCATAATGAAGTACGCGATCAGCGCACGGCCGTCCGCCGTCTGCCCGAGCATAATCCCGCGCCCGGGGTAGGGGTTGCCGGTAAGCAATTCATTGAGGTTTTTCAATGCTTCTTCTCCTTTTTGGCAATCTTTTTGGCCAGCTTTTCGGTTTCCTGCGGCAGCAGCTTCCACTCGGCCTTTTCCATCACGCGCTTTTGCAGGGTTTCGGGTGTATCGCCCTTTTTGATTTTCACGGCCTTCTGCGCCAGAATTTTGCCGCCGTCGGGAATTTCGTTAACGATGTGCACGGTCGCGCCGGTGACCTTCACGCCGTAATCCAGCGCCGCGCGGTGCACCTTCAACCCGTAATAGCCCGCCCCGCAAAACGAGGGGATCAGGCTGGGGTGTACGTTAAGGATGCGCCCCGCGTACGCGCGCACAACGTTGGGATGCAGGATGAGCATAAAGCCTGCCAGCACCACCATGTCGATTTGATACAGGCGCAGCAGCTCGATCAGCTGCATGCCGTACGCCTCGGGCGATTCCGCCTTGGGCAGGACAGCGGTTTCAATGCCCGCGTCCCGCGCCCGGGTAAGCGCGTAGGCATCCGCCTTGGAGGACACCACCAGCGCGATTTTGCCGCTTTTCAGCCGGCCGTCCCGCTGCGCGTCGAGGAGCGCTTGCAGGTTTGTGCCGCCGCCGGACACCAGCACCGCAATCTTTACCATAATTCCACACCCTCGCCTTGGGCAATTTCGCCCAGCACATAGGCATCGACATCGTTTGCCTGCAGCACCGCAACGGCTTTGTCCGCCTCGGCTTTGGGCACCACAGCCACCATGCCCACACCCATGTTGAAGGTGTTGAACATATCGCGCCGGGGGATGCTGCCGGCTGCCTGAATGGTGCGGAAAATGTCGGGCGTGCGGATGGCGGCGGTCTCGATCTTCGCCATCATGCCCGGCTTGAGCGCGCGCGGAATGTTTTCGTAAAAGCCGCCGCCGGTGATGTGCGCCGCGGAGCGTACCGTGACCGCGTCAAACAGCGCGAGCATGGGCTTGACGTAGATTTTGGTAGGCGTGAGCAGGGTTTCGGCATGGTCAATCAGCCGGTCGCCGAACACCTTGCGGATGAGTGAAAAACCGTTGGAATGCACGCCGGAGGACGGCAGCGCGATCAGCGCGTCACCCGCCTGCATGGTGTTTTTATCCAGCAGCTTCGCTTTGTCCACCGCGCCTACGCTGAAGCCCGCGATATCGTATTCATCCTCCGTATAAAACCCGGGCATCTCCGCCGTTTCGCCGCCGACCAGCGCACAGCCCGCCTGCACGCAGCCCTCGGCCACGCCCTCTACGAGGGAGGCGATCTTCTCCGGCACGTTTTTGCCGCAGGCGATGTAATCCAAGAAAAACAGCGGCTTTGCGCCGCAGCAGAGGATATCGTTGACGCACATTGCCACGCAGTCGATGCCAACGGTATTGTGCTTGTCCAAAAGAAAGGCGAGCTTGAGCTTGGTGCCTACGCCGTCGGTGCCCGACACCAGCACGGGATGGGGCATATCGGTGGTATCCAGCTCAAAGGTTCCGCCGAAGCCACCGATTCCGGTGTCGCCGAGCAGGGTGCGGGCAATGTGCTTTTTCATCAGCTCCACCGCCTTGTACCCCGCGGTGATGTCCACCCCCGCGGCCTTGTAGCTTTCAGAATGGCTTTTCATTCGCTTCCTCCTTATTCCGGTAAGTACACTTCAAACTTGTCCTTGGCTACGGCGCCGCCCGGATCCACGGGATACTCGCCCGTAAAGCAGCCCTTGCAAAAGCCGCACTTCGCGCCCGCGGCGAGCTTGTCCAAACATTCCACGGGCATATAGCCCAGGCTGTCCGCGCCCACCAGCTTGCATACCTCCGCCACGCTGTGGCCCGCGGCGATCAGGTTTTCGGTGGAATCGATATCGGTGCCGAAGTAGCACGGGTGGGTAAACGGCGGGGCCGCCAGCCGCATGTGCACCTCGGTGGCGCCGGCCTCGCGCAGCAGGCTTACGATGCGCGCCGCCGTGGTGCCGCGCACGATGCTGTCGTCGATCAGCACCACGCGCTTGCCCTCCACCGTGGAGCGGATGACATTCAGCTTGATCTTCACGGCGTTGGTGCGCGCCATCTGCCCGGGCTGGATGAACGTGCGCCCGACATACTTGTTTTTGATAAAGCCCACGCCGTAGGGGATGCCGGATTGGCGCGCATAGCCGATAGCGGCGTCGATGCCCGAGTCCGGCACGCCGACCACCACGTCGGCCTGCACGGGATCATAAGGCAAGCCGATGCCACGGAGGTAGGCCT
>DAOPIR010000037.1:5543-17964 GCA_035399245.1 Candidatus Limiplasma sp. | reverse complement strand
GGATACCGCGTCGTATTCCAACATCCGCCGCTGCCTGCTGGGCGGGTATTATCCGGAAACGGGCGCGGTACGCATTGAGGAAATGCTCAACTATTTCGATTACGATCTGCCGCAGGCCACCGCGGACGACCCCATTGCCGTGACCACCGAGGTCAGCGTCTGCCCGTGGAACACGGAGCACCTGCTGGCAATGGTCGCGCTGCGCGGCTACGAGCCGGACGCGGCGGAGCTGCCGGGCAGCAATCTGGTGTTTCTGGTGGATGTATCCGGCTCGATGGAGCAGGATAACCGGCTGCCGCTGGCACAGCAGGCGCTCAAGCTGCTGCTTTCGCAGCTGACGGCCAAGGATACCGTGACCATCATCACCTACGCGGGCACCGTGGGCACGCTGCTGGACACCACGCCGGCTGATCGCAAGGAAACCATCGAAAACGCCATCGACAGCATGAACGCCGGCGGCGCCACCAACGGTGCGGGCGGCATCGAGGCCGCGTACCAGAAGGCGCGCGACGCGTACATCGAGGGCGGCAACAACCGCGTGATCCTGCTCACGGACGGGGATTTCAACGTCGGCGTGCAAAGCGCAAGCGGGCTGCAGGCGCTGATTGAGCAGCAGCGCGACGGCGGCATTTACCTCAGCGTGCTGGGCTTTGGCATGGGCAACCTGAAGGACTACGAAATGGAAACCCTCGCTGATTGCGGCAACGGCAACTACGCCTATATCGATACCCTGAAGGAAGCCAAAAAGGTGCTGGTGGACGACATGACCTCCACGATCTTCACCATCGCCGAGGACGTGAAGCTGCAGGTGGAGTTCAATCCGCAAACCGTGGCCGGCTACCGGCTGATCGGCTATGAAAACCGCCTGCTGGACACCGAGGACTTTACCGACGATACCGTGGACGCCGGCGAGATGGGCGCGGGCCACCGGATGATCGCGCTGTACGAGATCGTGCCCGCCGCAGACGGCGAGGCGACGGCATCCACCACCACCTCGCGCTACCAGCAAACCGAGGCCACGGGCTCGGATGAGCTGCTGTATGTCTCGGTGCGCTACCGCCTGCCGCAAAGCGGCGATATCGTGCAGACCGGCAGCGCGCTCACCGCGGGAGAGGCGCTTGGCGAAATGAGCGAAACCATGGCGTTTGCCTCGGCGGTGGCCGAGTTCGGCCTGCTGCTGGATGACTCCGCCTACAAGGGCGGCGCCGATCTGGAAAGCGTGCTGAGCCGCGCCGCGGCCAACCGCGGCGATGATCCCTACGGTTACCGCGCCGAATTTGTGCAGCTGGTATCGCTGGCACAGCTGCTGGCTCCGTAAGCCCATATATCCTTACCGCACAGCAAAAGGCCCTGTTGAATCGAAACAGGGCTGTTTTCATGTGGAAAAACCGCACGAAACGGCATTTTGTAAACCATATATTGGGAAAATATTTGGTTTTATTTGCTTTCTTCCAAACTTTCAGCTATAATGATAAATACCAGAAAAAAACAAGTATAGCTCTTTATAACCAGACATCTACGACCTCCGGCCCGTATACTGTGTCGAATCGTACGCAAGTATCTTGTTTATGCGAAAATCTAATAGATGGAGGGCATATTATGGCCACAGAGAAGCACCCTGTTAAGATTGACAGCCGTATCAAGGAGCAGATTCTCTATCAGATCCCGTCTCCGATACTGGCGGTGACCAAGGACATGCGGGTCATGTACGTCAATCAGAGCGCCATTGCGCTGGCGGGGAAACCCGAGCAGGAGATCGTGGGCAAGCACTGCTACGAGGTTTACGATACCACGGTCTGCCAAACCGAGGACTGCGGCATCCACAAAGTGCTCAAGACCGGCGCTACGGCGTCCAGCCGCACCGAAACCATGGTGGACGGCGAGGAGCGCAACATGGAGTACTACGCGGTGCCGCTTAAAGACGACGCGGGCGAGATTATCGGCGGGCTGGAGTTTATCGTGGACATCACCAAGCAGGTGCAGTATGAGCAAAACCTGATCGAGCAAAGCAAAACCATCCAAAAGCTGTCCACGCCGACCATCAAGCTGTGGGAGGGCATTCTGGTGATGCCGATTATCGGCGTGATCGATTCCATCCGCGCGCAGAACATGATGGAAACGATGCTGGAAAAAATCGCGGAGACGTTCGCCCGGGTGATCATACTGGATATCTTCGGCGTGGCCGCCGTGGATACCGCCGTGGCGCAGCATCTGATCAAAATTGCCAAGGCAACCAAGCTGATGGGCTGCGAGTGCATCCTTTCGGGCATTTCTCCGCCCGTCGCGCAGACGATCGTGCAGCTGGGCATCGATATGGAGTCCATCCATACCAAGTCCACGCTGGCCGACGCCTTTGCCCAGGCGCTGCGGATGGTGAACCTGAAAGTGATCCATGAATAGGAAAAGAAACAGGCTATGATAGAAGAACAAAGCGCGGATTATTCCAAATCCGTCACCAAAATCGGAAGCAATCTCCTGGTTGCGATTCCGGCAGAGCTTACGGATGCCTGCATCCGGAGCATCCGTGACGCGGTTTCCAAAAGCGCGTACGATTCTGCCGTTACCGGCGCGGTGCTGAATTTTGCCATGGTCACCATGATGGATTCCAGCATCTATCAGGAAATGCGAAAGCTGTCGGCTATGCTATCGCTGATGGGGGTGCGCGTGGTGTGGGCGGGCCTGGGGCCCGGCGTGGTGTGCGCGCTGGCGGACCTGGGCGTGCCGCTGGACGACAAAACGATTGCCACGGCAAGCAGCCTGGATCAGGGGCTTGCGCTTGTGTGCGACCAAAGTAAAGGCAGGAAATGAGGCCTTTTCAATGGAACCGAGACAGGAACTGAAATTGACCCACGCTACCGGTGCCGAAGTACTCAAACAAAGGAAAATTTACCTTTCCAAGCCGATTGACAACGAGGTCGTCATCTATATCGTCCGTGACTTTTTAGTGGAGGCGGGGTTTAAGGTTGCGGACGAGTTTACGGTCGCGGCGGCGGCCTCCGAGTTGGCGACCAATATTTTACGCTATGCGGGAAAGGGTACGCTGGACGTCAGCCTGATCAAAGGCGCCGGTGGCATGACCGGCATCGAGCTGTTTGCCGCGGACAGCGGCCCCGGGATTGCCAGCCTGGAAGAAGCGATGCTCGATCATCTAAGCACCACCAAAAACAGCCTGGGATCGGGCCTGCCCAGCGTGAAAAGGATTATGGATGAATTTTCCATCGAAACCGCCCTGGGACGCGGAACGCGGGTGCTCGCCAGAAAATGGAAAACCTATGCCTGATATCGACTGCGGCATGGCCATCCGGCCGCTGAACCGCTTTCTGTCCGAAAGCGGCGATACCGCGCGGATCTACCAGGCCGGCGAGTTTTGCGACCTTGTGCTCATCGATGTGCTCGGCCACGGCGCGCAGGCGCGGGTAGTGGCCCAGCGGGCGGAGCGCTATGTGGACGTGCACCACGGCGAGGAGCTGCTTGCCCTGCTGCAGGGGCTGCATGCCCATCTGCTGGGCACGCGGGGCGCGGTGGCGGCCTGCTGCCGGCTGCATGTGCCCTCGGGCGCGCTGCAGTGCTCCGGCATCGGCAACATCAGCGTTAAGGTGCTCCGCTATAAACAGGAAACATTGATCACCCGGGACGGCGTTATCGGGTATCACACCATCCGCCCCCAGATAGTCGAAACGACGCTTAAGCCCGGGGATATCGTACTGATGCACTCCGACGGCATCCGCTCCACCGTCAACTATATCGAGCAGCAGAGCCTGCTGGAAAAAAGCGCCACAGGCATGGCCAACACCATCATAAAGGAATATGGAACCAAAACCGACGATGCCTGCTGCATCGTGATGAAATACCTGCGGGAGGGTATGCGAAAGGGATAACCATGGTTGATCTGGGCAGCCTGAAAGTGAACAGCGATCAAGCGCTCGCCAACGCGCGCGTCAAGCTTCGGCATGCGCTGCGGGCGCTGGGCTTTGCGGCGATTACGGTCACGCGCACGGAAACCGTGCTCTCGGAGATCCTGCGGGTGGCCGTGCAGGCCGGGCAGGAGGTTTCGGCGCGGCTGTATATCGCCGAGCGCGGCGGCGAACGCGGCCTGGCCGTGGAGATCGAGCCCCCGCTCAAGCCGATGCAAAGCAAGCTTCGGCCCGCCGTGCTGCGGCCGGAGCATGGCGACGGCAGCTGCCTGCGCCTGTTTAAGCCGTTTTGCGACAAAATACCGCATATCGACGGCGCACTGATCGACGGTATCCGCCGGGAGCTTGCCCAGCAGACCCGTCAGGAGCTTCTGGAGGAGATTTCCCGCCAAAACGTTGCGCTGGATAAAAAGCAGCAGCTGCTAAACGCCGTGCTGGAAAACATCGGCTCGGCGGTGTACGCCAAGGATATCGACGGCCGGTATGTGTATGTCAACCATGTGTGGGAGACCGAGTCCTCCCGCAATCGGGAGGAAATCCTGGGGCTGACCACGGCGGAGATATTCCCCGGCAAGACCGGCAAAAAGTATATGCAGGAGGACGCGAAAGTCTTCAAAACGGGCAAAATCAGCAAATGCGAGGACAAGCAGGTGCACCCCGACGGCAGCGTCAGCTATTGCCTTAAAACCGGCGTGCCGATGCGCCTGGACGGCAAGATGATCGGCCTTTGCGGCCTGACGACCGATATCACCGACCGCAAGCAGATGGAGGAAGAGCTGCTGGCGGCTAAGATTGTCGCGGAAAACGCGGCGCAGTCCAAGGCGGATTTCATGGCGAACATGAGCCATGAAATCCGCACGCCGATGAACGCGATCGTGGGGATGACCTACCTGCTCAACAATACGGATCTGACCGCCAAGCAGAAGGACTACACCACCAAAATTCTCCGTTCCAGCCAGCATCTGCTGGGGATTATCAACGATATTCTGGATTTTTCCAAGATTGAGGCGGGCAAGCTGAACATCGAGCAGACCGACTTCAAGCTCCACGTCGTGCTGGAAAACCTGTACAACATGATCGGGGAAAAGTGCTCCGAAAAAGGCTTGGAGCTGATCTTTGACATCGATCCGAAGATTTCGGATTATCTGTGCGGCGATCCGCTCCGCCTGGGGCAGGTGCTGGTGAACTATACCAACAACGCCGTCAAGTTTACCGAAAAGGGCGAGGTGATCGTCCGCATCAAAAAGCTGGCGCAGGACGGCGATTCCTGCCTGCTGCGCTTTGAGGTGAAGGATTCCGGCATCGGGCTGACCGACGAGCAGCAGGCGCTGCTGTTCCAGCCGTTTCAGCAGGCGGATACATCCACCACCCGCAAATACGGCGGAACCGGCCTGGGGCTGGTGATCTCCAAGCAGCTGGCCACGCTGATGGGCGGCGATGTGGGTGTGGAATCCGCCTACGGCGTGGGCAGCACCTTCTGGTTTACGGCGCGGCTGCAGGAGCGCAAGCGCAAAAAGAAGGCCGTGATCTCCAACATCAGCATTAAGGAACGGCGGGTGCTTGTGGTGGATGACAACGCCATCGCCCGCAAGGTGCTTAAGGAGATGCTCCGCTCGCTTACCCTGCGCGCGGACGAGGCGGACAGCGGCAAAGCGGCGTTGGAAATGCTGCGCGTGGCGGACCGCAAGGGGATCCCCTACGACGTGGTGTATATGGATATGCAGATGCCCTTTATGAACGGGATCGAGACCTGGAAAAAGATTGTGGCCACGCGGCTGACCCGCCATCCCAGCTGTATCCTTGTTACGGCCTACGGGCGGGAAGAGGTGTTCCACGAGGCGCAGGCGGCCGGCATCCAGCAGGTGCTGATGAAGCCCACCACGCCCAGCACGCTGCTGGAGGCGACCTATCAGGCGATGGGCGGCCGCGTGATCCATCAGGATCAGGACGCCGCGGAAAACAAGCCGGAAAAAGCGGCTCTGTGCGCGCCGGAGGCGCTGCTGCATGTAAACATCCTGCTGGTGGAGGATAACGATCTTAACCAGCAGGTCGCCATCGAGCTGTTAAGCGGCGACGGTGTGCGTATCGATGTGGCCGACAACGGCAGGATCGCCGTGGATATGGCGGGCAAAAACCGCTACGACGTGGTGCTGATGGACCTGCAGATGCCCGTGATGGACGGCTTTGAAGCGACCAAGCGCATACGGGAAATTGAGGGCTGCGCCGAGGTGCCGATCATCGCGATGACCGCAAACGCCATGATGGAGGACAAGCAGCGCTGCATTAACGCCGGCATGGACGACTTTGTTACCAAGCCGGTCGATCCCCAGCAGCTGTTTGCCGTGCTGCAGAAATGGACGAAGGACACAAACAGCCGCCCCTTGCCCGTGCCAAAGCCTGCCAAAACCTCGCCGGAAACGGAGGCGCTGGCAAATCTCGATATTCCCGGGCTGGACACGCGCCTGGGGCTGAAGCGGATTTTGGGTAAACGGGAAGCGTACCTGAAAATCCTCAGAAAATTCACCGTGTCGCAGAAAAGCGCGATGACCGAGCTGGAAGACGCCCTGCGCAGGAACGACCGCGCCACGGCGGTGCGCATTGCCCATACGCTCAAGGGGCTGGCCGGCAATATCGGCGCGGAGGGCCTGCAGGAAAAGGCGGCGGCGCTGGAGCGCGTGATCGGGCAAAACGTACCCAGGAAAACAGTGCAGACCGCCGTTAACGAGACCCGCAGCATGCTGAGCTTCCTCATCCACGAGCTGGAGCGCGCGCTGCCCGCGCAGGCCGCGGCGGCCATGCCCGCGGGGCCGGTATCTTCCGCCGGGGAGCTGCGCGGCGTGCTGACCACGCTGCGCCCGATGGTCCTTAGCCGCAAGCCCAAAAAGTGCGCCGCGGCGCTCAGCGAATACCGGCGCTGCGTTTGGCCCGAACCCCTGCGGGAGAACGCGGCGGCACTGGAAACAAAGGTACTGAAATATCAATATCAGGAAGCGCTGGCAATCCTGGACTCTTTGATGCAAGCATTGGAGGGCACCCTATGAAAAAGCTTTCGGACTGCACGGTGCTGATTGTTGACGACACCGAAGAAAACGTCGATCTCCTTGTCGAAGCGCTTGGCGAGGACTACGACCTGTCCGTTACCATGGACGGCAGCGCCGCGCTGGAGTATGTAAAAAGCGAGCTGCCGGACATTATTCTGCTGGATATCATGATGCCCAATATCAGCGGCTACGAGGTATGCGCCGAGCTGAAAAAGGATTCGCGCACCGCCGAGATCCCCATCATCTTCCTGTCCGCCATGACGGATATCGAGAGCAAAAAGCGGGGGTTTGAGCTGGGGGCCGTGGACTATATTACCAAGCCGTTCAACGTGTACGAGGTGCAGGCGCGCGTGAACACGCACCTTTCGCTGATGCTGGTTAAGCAGGAGCTGTCCATGCAAAATGTGATCCTGGAAAAAACGTTATCAACCGTACGCGGGAGCTGGCGCTCACGCAGGAAACGACGATTGAAGCCATCGCATACCTGGTGGAATACCGCGATCCGGAAACGGGCGGCCACATCAAGCGCACCAAGAACTATGTGCGGATACTGGCCAAGAAGCTGCAGGAAAACCCCAAGTATAAGCCCATCCTCACCGATGAGATGATTGACAACCTCTACAAATCGGCGCCGCTGCACGATATCGGCAAGATCGGGATTCGGGACGAGGTCCTGCTCAAGACCACCAAGCTGACCGACGAGGAGTTTGCCGAGATGCAGACCCACGCGCAGATCGGCTACGACGCGCTGCGCCAGGCATCGCAGAAGCTGGGCGAAAACTCCTTTTTGCAAAACGCGATGATCCTGTCCAAGTACCACCACGAAAAGTGGAACGGGAAGGGATACCCCGATCATATCGCCGGCGAAAGCATCCCGCTCGCGGGCCGGATTATGGCGATATCGGACGTGTACGACGCGCTGATCAGCCAGCGGGTGTACAAGCGGGCGTACACCCACGAGGAAGCCGTGAAGATCATCCGCGAAGAGAGCGGCAAGCACTTCGATCCCGAGCTGGTGGAGGCGTTTTTGGCCGTCAGCGACCAGTTTGACGAAATTGCGCGGATTTTCTCCGACGCGAACGAGCCGTTTGCTTCAAATTAAGGCTGCGCACCGCCCCGGGCTGGAAAATTCAGGTTTAAAACATCCCTTCGCAGGGTAGCATACAGATAGGACTTGAGAACCCCGTCATCCCGCCGGATGACCGCAAGCCGACCACCCAACCGACGAAAGGAGTTTTGACAATGAAAGGCGATCCCAAACTGATCGATACGCTTAACGCGCTGCTGGCGGACGAGCTGACAGCCATCAACCAATACATGGTACATGCCGAAATGTGCGAGGACTGGGGCTACGGCAAGCTGCACGCCAAGCTGGAAAAGCGCTCCATCGACGAGATGAAGCACGCCGAAAAGCTGATCGGCCGCATCCTGTTTTTGGAGGGCATCCCGATCGTGACCAACCTCAATAAAATCCACATCGGCAGCGACGTGACCAAGCAGGTTGCCTACGACCGCGTAGCCGAGGCGGACGCGATTAAGGCCTACAACGACGCCATTGCGCTGGCCGGCGAGGTGAAGGACTTTGCCACCCGCGATCTGCTGGAGCAGATCCTCAAAGACGAGGACAAGCACATCGACGACATCGAAGAGCTGCAAGACCAGATCGACCAGATGACGCTGCCCATCTTTTTGACTACACAAGTCGGGTAGGGTTGAGAATTCAAGTCGGGGAGGCAAACAAAAGCGAAAGCCCTGCTCGCTGCCGTTTCAGATTTCGTCAGGTTGCGTTTGCGGTATCCGAAGCCGTAGCAGGGCTACGTCAAGGATGCCGCAGGCGCAAGATGGCGGAAACATGGCGCGGCAGCGCATGGGGGCTTTCGTTTTTTGTTTGCCTTCTCTCGCCTGGGTTAGGCGGGATTCGATATTTATAACAGGACCAGTCTGTCTTGGCTGGTTTTTTGCTGTGCTTTTTGGTGCCGGCGCCGGGCGATATTCACGCTTGAATATTGTGACTTTTGTGGTACTGCGCTTTGTTCTCCTTCTGTATTTCCCATGCATTTTATTGACACCGGTCGGGCGGTGCCGTACAATTATTTTATATTAGCGCGATTTTACGTAGAGAGCAATGGAGCTCATCCGCGTGTTTTCGTGCTTTTCTTATTTGGATTGGAGGAGCACTGTTTGATCACTTTTGAAGATGTATGTGTGAGCTTCGGGTCGCTGGATGTGCTCAAACACATCAGCCTGGAGATCGCCACGGACTCCAAAACCGTGATTATCGGGCCCAGCGGAAGCGGCAAAAGCACGCTGCTGCGCACGATCAATATGTTTGAGCGGCCCAAAAGCGGCGCGGTGTTTATCGACGGCGTCGCCATCTCCAGCATGTCCAACCGCATGCTGTGCGAGGTGCGCCAGGACATCGGCATGGTGTTTCAAAACTTCAACCTCTATCCGCATAAAACGGTGCTGGAAAACCTCACCATGGCGCCCATCGTGCTGCGGCACGAAAACAAGGACGAGGTCAAGGAGCGCGCCATGAAAAACCTGCGCGAGGTTAACATTGAGGACAAGGCGGACGCCTATCCCGCCCAGCTTTCCGGCGGGCAGCAGCAGCGCGTGGCGATCGCCCGGGCGCTGACGATGCGGCCCAAAATCATGCTGTTTGACGAACCCACCTCGGCGCTGGATCCCGAGATGATCCAGGAGGTGCTTGACATCATGGAGCGCGTTGCGCGCGACACGGAAATCACCATGCTGTTTGTCACCCACGAGATGAAGTTCGCCGAGCATATCGCCGATCGTATCCTGTTTTTGGACGGCGGCATCATTCTGGAAGATGGCACACCGGAACAGGTGTTTCATCATCCCAAGAGCGAGCGCACCAAAGCGTTCCTTGGGAAAATATTACACTAACATAGGAGGATGGAGACAACATGAAAAAGCTTTTCTGTTTTGCCCTGGCGTTGACGATGCTCATGACATTGTGCATGACCGCGATGGCCGAAGAAACCGACGGGGTGGCCGCCATTCAGGCAGCCGGCGTGCTGAAGGTCGGCGTTAAATCCGACGTAGCGGGCTTCGGCCTGCAGGACCTGGTAACCGAAGAGTATTCCGGCCTGGAAGTCGACCTGGCCCATAAGCTGGCCGAAGTGATCCTGGGCGATCCGGACGCTGTGGAATTCACCGCCGTTACCGCCAAAACCCGCGGCCCGCTGCTGGACACCGGCGAGCTGGATATGGTGATCGCGACCTTCACCATCAAGGCCGACCGTATCGTGCAGTATGATTTCTCCAAGCCTTATTTCGTAGACGCCATCGGCCTGATGGTGCTCGCCGACAGCGGCTATGAAAGCTTTGCCGACCTCGACGGCAAAACCATCGGCGTGGCGCAGTCCGCCACCACCAAGGATGCCCTGCAGGCCGCAGCCGACGAAGCGGGAATGACCGTGAGCTTCTCCGAATATCCCACCTATCCGGACATCAAGGCCGCGCTGAGCGCCGGCAACGTCGATTGCTTCTCCGTGGATAAGGCCATCCTCATGAGCTATCTGGATGCTTCCACCGTGATCCTGCCCGACAGCTTCGCCGCGCAGCCCTACGGCATCGCCGTGAAGAAGGGCAACACCGCGCTGCTGGACCTCGTGAACGAAACCATCGCCTCCATGCGCGAGGACGGTTCGCTGGACGCGCTGGTGGCCGCCAACAACCTTGTGGCTGTGGACTGGGCCGTGGTTGATTCCTACGACTATCTGTGGGACGATGCCGCCGCTTTGGAAGCAGCAGCAACAGCCGAATAACAGCAATCATTACGGCGTGGAGCGGAGGCGTTACGAGCATCGCCTCCGCTCCCGTGCGTAAGCGGAGGATGTGAACGCATGTCGGGACCTTTTTCACTGTATAACTGGAAAACGTGGTTCAGCGATTGGACAGTATTTGCGCACGGCTTTTTGCGTACCATCTATATATCCGCGCTTGGCCTGCTTTTCACCCTTGTTATCGGCATTATCGTCGGTGTGCTGCTGTGCGGCAAACGCCGCGTGATCCTGGCTATCTGCCGGGGTTATCTGTCGTTTTTCCAAAACACGCCGCTGGTGATACAGGTTTTCATCTACTATAATGTGCTGCCCAAGATCGGCCTTCGGCTGGACGTGATCACCATCGGCGTTATGGGGCTGGCGCTTTACACCGGCGCTTACGCCGCGGATATCGTGCACAGCGCCATTAAGGCGGTGCCCACCGGCCAGATGGAGGCGGCCTCCAGCCAGGGGTTCAGCTACGTGCAGGCGATGGTCCATGTGATTTTGCCGCAGGCTGTAAAGATCGGCCTGCCGCCCATGACCAACCAGGCGGTGAACCTGATTAAAAACTCCTCGGTGCTTGCCATCATCGCAGGCGGCGACCTGATGTATTTTGCGGACAGCTGGAGCGGCGACAATCTGATCTACGGGCCGACGTTCGTGATGACGGGCGTACTGTACCTGATCCTGTGCCTGCCGATTTCCATGCTCGCCCGCTGGCTGGAGAAGAGGAGTGTGCGCAATGCTTGAGAATTGGGCGAATGCTTTTGCCGCCGTATTTACCTCCAGAATCCTGATCTTTCTGGGCAAGGGCCTCCTCAACACGCTGTACATCGCGTCGGTTTCCATTGTGCTCAGCCTGGCTTTCGGCACGATTCTGGGGCTGATGCGCAACTCCAAGGGGCATGTTGTGCGCTGGGCCGCAACCCTTTATATTGAAATCGTGCGCAACATTCCGCTGGTACTGTTTATAATTTCCTTCCGGTTTATGACCAAGCTGCCCGCGCTTGAAAGCGGCATTGCGGCGATGACGGTGTTTACCTCCGCCATCATCGCGGAGGTCGTGCGCGGCGGGCTGAACTCCGTGGGCAAGGGCCAGTGGGAAGCGGCCACCTCGCAGGGCTTCAGCCGAGTGAAAACCATGTGGTACGTCATCATTCCCCAGGCGCTGCGCCGTATCCGCTCGCCGCTGGTTTCCCAGTTTGTGACCACCATCAAGGACACCTCGTTTTGCGCGGTGGTCGGCACGGCCGAGCTTTCCTACCGCAGCAAGGTTGCCATGGCGCAGCCCACAATCGTAACGGCGGAGGACATCATCGTGCTCTATCTGCTGGTTGCCATGGCGTATTATGTCATTAACCGCATCTTTGCCGGCATTGCGCGCAAGCAGCGCGGCAACGCCATGAAGGGTGTCGTCAGATAAGATACATGCAGGCAAATGCTGCGGGCAGGCCGTGCACGCTGGCAGCCATATTTTTTCCAGCTTCCGCCTGCGGCATCCTTGATGTAGCGCTGCTACTACTGCGGATGCCGCAGACGCAATCTGCAATAAAATCTGGCGTGCCATCGCACACGGCCGGCCCGCAGCATTTGCCTTTGGGGGCTGGGCTTTTGGGACGGGGAACGGTTGGTGGTCTGATGGGAATCTGATTTTCGGCGCACAGGGCCT
>DAOPIR010000037.1:0-5443 GCA_035399245.1 Candidatus Limiplasma sp. | reverse complement strand
GGACGGGGAACGGTTGGTGGTCTGATGGGAATCTGATTTTCGGCGCACAGGGCCTGACCGAATCGTCCGCCTTGGGTGCCTATGGCAGAATTTGGGTATATTGGCTGAATAAGTATTTAAGCCGGCCGATGCCAGCCGCGTTTTTTCCGGTTTGCACGGGCATGGTGCAACAGGTGTGCAATTAGCGATATACGGGCGATACGCGCGGCATGTGCCGGGTGACGATCCGGCGACCATGGTATGCATCGCGTGTATAAAAAACATGAAAAATACAGGAATATGCATGTAACGCTTTACAATGGTAGGGTAACGTTGTAAAATTTACATATCTTCCAACTATTGAACTACATACCCCCAATAGGCGAAGAAATAAACAAATAAGGAGAATCATTCATGAGAAACATGGCCATGAAACTTGCTGCTCTTGTGCTGTGCCTTACGATGGTGCTCGGCGTTTGCAGCTTTGCGGCTGCCGAAGACGACAACATCCTCAAGGTGCAAATCGAAACCGAAGTGGAATCGCTGGACCCGCAGGTGGCAACGGACGGCACTTCGTTTGAAGTCATCGCCGACTTCACCGACGGCCTCTACCAGATGGACGCGTCCGGCGCGGCGGTGCCCGCACTGGCTGCGGAAACCGTTATCAGCGACGACGGCCTGACCTACACCTTCACCATTCGCGACGACGCGTTCTGGTCCAATGGCGATCCCGTAACCGCCGATGACTTTGTCTTCGGCTGGCAGCGCGCCTGTGATCCTGAATTCGCAAGCGAATACTCCTACATGATCACCGATATCGGCTTGGTGAAAAACAGCAAAGCCATTAACGCCGGCGAGATGGCGGTCGAGGAACTCGGCATCACCGCGATCGACGAGAAAACCTTGCAGGTAGAGCTGGAAAGCCCCGTGAGCTTCTTCACAAGCCTCATGTACTTCCCGACGTTCTATCCGGTCAACCGTGCGTTCTGCGAAAGCTGCGGCGACAGCTATGCCACCAGCCCGGAGACCACGCTGTCCAACGGCGCGTTTATCCTCAGCAGCTACGAGCCCGCGGCCACCAGCTTTACGCTGACCAAGAACCCCGACTACTATGACGCGGATCGTGTGCAGCTGGACGGCGTCACCTATCAGGTGATCAAGGACAGCCAAACCTCTCTGCTCAGCTATCAGAACGGCGATCTGGACGTTGTAACCCTGTCCGGCGATCAGGTGGAACTGGTGGAAGACGATCCCGAATTCGAAGTCGTCAACGCCGGCTATCTGTGGTACATCACCGTCAACGCCAAGGATGTGCCGGAACTGGCCAACATCAACTTCCGCAAAGCGCTGGCTGCCGCCTTTGACCGTGAAGCCATCTGTGCTTCCATCATCAAGGATGGTTCTTCGCCCGCGTACTTTGCCGTGCCCGAGCAGCTGGCCACCGGCCCCGACGGCCTGGACTTCCGTGCCAGCGCCAAGACCTACGAAGGCTTTGACAAGGAGAGCGCACTTGCGTTCTACGAGGCTGCCTGCGAAGAGCTCGGCCAGACCGAGTTCCAGCTGACCCTGCTTGTGGAAGACGATTCTACCGCGCAGAATATCGCCGCTTTCATCCAGCAGGAATGGCAGAACACCCTGCCCGGCGTTACCGTCGAGCTGAAGGTGGAAACCAAGAAGCAGCGCATTCAGGACATCCAGTCCTCCAACTACAACACCTGCCTTACCCGTTGGGGCCCGGACTATGCCGACCCGATGACGTATCTGGGCATGTGGGTAACCGACTGTGATAACAACTACGGCTTCTGGAGCAATGCCGACTATGACGCGATCATCGAGCGCTGCGTAAGCGGCGACCTCGCCCAGGATCCCGTCGCCCGTTGGGCCGCGCTGCACGAGGCGGAGGAAATTATCATGGACGAAATGGTGATCCTGCCTGTGTACCAGAAGGCCAATGCGATGATGGTGAAGTCCTATGTCAAGAACCTGGAGTGCCACTCCATCGCTTTGAACCGCGTGTTTAAGGATACCTACATCGAGAAATAGTTCTCCGTATTTGTCGCCGCGCAGCGGCCGATTAGGCTGCTGCGCGGTTTTTGTCCTGTTTCAGGCACCGCTCCGTATACCATTTATATTCCAAGAAAGCGAAAGGAGGGTAGTCCATGCGACGATACATCGCAAAAAGGCTGCTGATCTCCATCGGTACGCTTTTTGTCGTGATCCTGCTGCTGTTTACGCTGCTGCAGTTCATGCCCGGCTCCCCTTTTAATGATGAAAAACTTTCCGATGAACAACGCGCGGTATTGTACGAAAAATACGGGCTGGACCAGCCGGTTGTCGTACAGTTTTACCATTACGTCGTCAATATGCTCAAGGGCGATTTCGGCGTAAGCTATACCATCAGTAAAAATACGCCCATATCCCAGCTGCTGCAGACACGGCTGGGCGTCAGCCTGCGCATCGGCGGGCAGGCGGTGCTGCTGGGCGCGGTGATCGGCCTGATACTGGGCATTATCGCCGCCATTTGGCACGGCACGATCTGGGATACCATCGCGACCATTATTTCGGTTATCGGCGTCAGCGTGCCGTCCTACGTGTTTGCACTGGGGCTGGCGTACCTGTTTGGCTACGAGCTGAGCTGGCTGCCGCTGCTCTATCAGATGGAGGCGCCGTTTGAGTCCTCCGTATTGCCCAGCATTGCGCTGTGCATGTTTACCATTGCGTCTATCGCGCGCTTCACCCGCAGCGAAATGCTGGAGGTGCTGGGCAGCGATTACATATTGCTGGCGGAAAGCAAGGGCGTCTACGGCCCCAGGCTCATTTTCCGCCACGTGCTCCGCAACGCCCTCATCCCCATCGTTACCGTGCTTGCACCGCTGATCGTCGGGCTGATGACGGGCAGCCTGGTGGTGGAAAAAATCTTCTCCATCCCGGGCATCGGCAGCCTTTTGGTGACCGCGATCCAATCCAACGATTACAACGTGATTATCGTGCTGAGCTTCATTTACTCTGCGATGTATATCGGCATTATGCTGGTGGTGGATATCCTCTACGGGGTTATCGATCCGCGCATCCGCCTGAGCAAGGAGGCTGCGCATGATTAACGAAAACATACTGGCGGAAATCGAGTTTAAGGACGACGATTTTACGCTCAAAGGCGCGGAAAACGTAAAGCTGGACATGAACTTCGCCAGCCAGAGCTTCTGGAAGGACGCGTTTGTGCGCTTCCGCCGCAACAAGGGCGCGATGTTCAGCCTGGTTATTATCTTCCTGATCGTTTTACTGGCGATTTTCGGGCCGCTGATCTCGCCCTACACCTATCAGGAAACGCATATCACCGAGACCAACATGGCGCCGCGCGTGCAGTGGCTGGAGGATCTGGGGATCTTTGACGGCGAGGAAACGCTGAAAACGTCCACCGGCTTCAAGGAGCGCAACGCCTATATCGTGGATAAGGAAACCGGTGAAAAGAGCGACAGCTATTACTGGTTCGGCACCGATACGCTGGGCCGCGACATCTGGACGCGCACGTGGACGGGCACGCGCGTCAGCCTGTACATCGCCATCGTCGCCGTGCTGATCGACATGATTCTGGGGCTTAGCTACGGCTTGATCTCCGGTTATTTCGGCGGCAAGGTGGATACCGTGATGCAGCGCTTTGCCGAGATTATCAACTCCATTCCCACGCTGGTTATCGTGACGCTGCTGATGCTGGTGCTAAAGCCGGGGCTGACGACCATCACCATCGCGCTGATGATCACCGGCTGGATCGGCATGAGCCGCATCGCACGCGCGCAGATGCTGAAATTGAAGGAGCAGGAGTTTGTGCTGGCCAGCCACACGCTGGGCGCGTCCAACTTCCGCGTTATCTTTTCGGAAATCCTGCCCAACATCATCGGCCAGCTGATTACCAATACGATGTTTTCCATCCCCAACGCCATCTTTACCGAGGCGTTTCTAAGCTTTGTGGGTTTGGGTATTCCCGAGCCGATGTGCTCGCTGGGCTCGCTGATCAGCTACGCGTTCAAGAGCTTTACCACGCATCCGTATCAGATTTTGCCGCCGGTGATCGTGCTGGCGCTGCTGATGCTGTGCTTCAACATGCTGGCCGACGGCTTGCGCGATGCGTTCGACCCGAAGATGAAAGAGAGGTAGGCTATGCCGGATAAAGAATTGATATTGTCCGTGCGCGGGCTGGACCTCAGCTTTCGCACGTCGGGCGGCGATGTGCACGCCATCCGCGGCGTGGACCTGAACCTGTACAAGGGCGAGACCATGGCTGTGGTGGGCGAAAGCGGCTCCGGCAAGAGCGTGACCATGAAAGCCGTCATGGGAATCCTCGACCGCAACAGCATCATTAACGGCGGGGAGATCCTGTACACCTATACCGAAAACGGCAAAAAACAGACCGTGGATATCCTGAAGCTCGACCGCAAAACCATCCGCCACACCATCAACGGCCGGCATATCGCCATGGTGTTTCAGGACCCCATGACCTCGCTGGACCCGACCATGTCGGTGGGCAAGCAGATCATGGAAGGCATGATCATGCACGAGCACTTGAGCCGCCGCGACGCGTGGAAAAAGGCGGTTTCCCTGCTGCGGATGGTGGGTATCCCCGAGCCGGACAAGCGCATGAAAAACTATCCGCACCAGCTGTCCGGCGGCATGCGGCAGCGCGTGGTGATCGCCATTGCGCTGGCCTGTGACCCGGATGTGCTGATCTGCGACGAGCCGACTACCGCGCTGGACGTGACCATTCAGGCCAAAATCCTGGAGCTGATCAAGAGCGTGCAGGCGGAGCTGGGCATCAGCGTTATCTACATCACGCACGATCTGGGCGTGGTGGCCAAGGTGGCGGACTATGTCAACGTCATGTACGCGGGCAACATCGTGGAAAAAGGCCTGATCGACGAAATCTTTTATGATCCGCGGCATCCCTACACGTGGGGCCTGCTGTCCGCTATGCCCGACCTGGATACCAACGACGACCGGCTCTACGCCATCCCGGGCAGCCCGCCCAACCTGATGCACGAAAAGGAAGGCGACGCGTTTGCGCCGCGCAATATCTACGCCCTCAACATTGACGAGCGCGCCATGCCGCCGATGTTTAAGATTACGGACACGCACTACGCGGCCACGTGGCTGCTGCACGAAAAAGCCCCGAAGGTGGATATGCCGCCGGAGCTGAAGGCGCGCATCGAACGCATGAAAAAGGAGGCGGGACGATGAGCGAACCCTTATTGCAGGTTAAAAACCTGAAACAGCATTTCAAAATCTCCCGCAGCTTTACCGTAAAGGCCGTCGACGGCGTCAGCTTTGACATCTACCCCGGCGAAACCTACGGGCTGGTGGGCGAAAGCGGATCGGGCAAGAGCACCATCGGCCGCAGCGTGATCCGCCTGTACGATCCGACCAACGGTTCCATTACCTTTGACGGGCAGGACATCAGCGGCAAGATGAACCG
>DAOPIR010000036.1:0-17966 GCA_035399245.1 Candidatus Limiplasma sp. | reverse complement strand
GGCTTCCTGCGTTTCCAGCCCCCATTGATAATAAGTCTCCTGCAGCTTTTCCGCGACGTCCTGCGTATCTTCCACGGCTTCAAACATCTCGGCAGCCAGTGCGTAATCGCCGTCATCAAAGGCCTGCAGGCCAATCTGATAATCGCAGGCCAGTACCTGTGCTTCGGAATCCTGATAGGTATCCAATTCAATAAATAGATCGCGCGCCTGCGTATAATCTCCTTCGGCGTACAGCGCCAGCCCTTCCTGATAGAACGAGCTGAGCTGCATGGCCTCGCTGTCCTGATATGAGCTCAGCGCGCCAAACTGCTCAGCAGCCAGCGCATAATCACCGGCGGCGAAGCTGTTGTGTGCGATTTGGTAGTTGGCTTGCAGGGCTTTATCCTTGCTGTCCTTATACTCCGACAGCGTGGTATACAGCGCGGCGGCATCTGCCAGATCATTTTGCTGGACAAGGTTTTCCGCCTTGCGGTAGTCGCTTTCAAGCACCATGGATTGCGAATCACGATAGTCTTCCAATTGCACAAAGGCCGCGCGTGCGCCATCATAATCGCCGTCGCTGAGCAGATTGCTTGCCTGATAATACTGCCATGCGGGCAGCCCCCACAGGAGCACACCCGCCGTCAGGATGCCGGCGCAAAGCACAACGGTTATCACGGTTACAATCGCCCGTTTTCTGCGTACGGCCTTGCGGCGGATGGTCTCCTGCCGCTCGGATACACGGCTGGCGTCCTCGCGTGCGGATTGCGCCACGCTTTTCAGCTTTTGCTCATGCACGGCAATCAGGTTTTCCACGTTATCGGGCGTATAGGAGGCAAACACCGTATCCCGCCCGCGCTTACAGCGGCAGCAGCGGTCGGATTTCAAATCGTTGGCACGCCCGCACACGCACAGCCATGCCTGCTCCTGCAGCTGCGGATAGCCCACGGCGTCCTCACCGGCAACAAACCGCAGCTGATCCAGCCTCCGGCTTGCGGGAATGGCGTTGGATTCGTACTCCACTACGGGGGCATTGCCGCGCCGCCAAACCGTGGCATCGGCAAACCACACCTTTTCAATTACCAGATCGACATTGACGACATTCTTCCATTCGGTGGGCAGCATGGACACGGTGAACGCCATGCTCGGCGGTGCGTCGGTTACGGGCAGGCGCTCGGTCTGCCGCAAAAGCACAAAGTCCTTGGGACCGTAGCTGGTCAGGGTGATCTGTACGGATACGACGTGCTTTGCACTGATATTATTGAGCATAAAGGTGCATTGCGGATTATCATCGCCGGGCAGCGTGTACTTCCACAGTTCCACCGGACATGTCAGGTCAATTTTCACGCCTATTCCTCCCGATTGTTGTAGCGGCGAATCGTTAAATTGTATACTGTATGCAACAGCGATTGTCTATTTCTCCTCTATTTTACACCAGCGGGGGCGTTCTGTATAGTGCCCATATGCAGCGGCCGGGCATTTGTGATATACTTTGAAACTGAAAGCGTTCATGATAGGGGAACTTTGCATGATTCTGATTTCCGTGGAAAACATCCAAAAGAGCTTTGGAATAGACCAAGTGCTCCGCGATGTGACCTTTTCCATACAAAAAGGCGAGAAAATGGGGCTTGTCGGCGCCAATGGCAGCGGCAAGACCACGCTGATGCGTATCCTGACCGGCGAACAGGCGGCCGACGGCGGCGCTGTGCACATGAGCCGGGGACTGAAGCTGGGCTATCTGGCGCAGATCGGCGATATCGAAGGCGACGACACCGTATGGCAGGCGATGCTGCGTGTGTTTGCGCCCGTTATCGCGCTGGAAAACCGTATGCGGGACATGGAGCAGCGTATGGCAGATAACCACGATGAGCAGCTTGCTATTCGTCTGTCGGACGAGTATTACCGCATGACGGAGGAATTTAACCGGCTGGAAGGCTATGCCTACGAGGGCGAAATTACCGGCATGCTGTGCGGCCTTGGCATCGGCAAGCCGATGTTTGCACGCAAGGTAAAAACCCTGTCCGGCGGGGAGCGGACACGGATTTCGCTGGCAAAGCTGCTGCTGCAAAAGCCCGATGTGCTGCTGATGGACGAGCCCACCAACCATCTGGATCTGACGGCGATTGAATGGCTGCAGAATTATCTGACCGATTATAAAGGTACGCTGCTGCTGATCAGCCATGACCGTTATTTTCTGGACCATGTATGCGACACGATGGGCGAGATGCTCGGCGGCCGCGTATACAAGTTTACCGGAAATTATTCCGAATATATGAAAAAACGCACCGCGGATTTCGAAGCGCGGATTAAAGCCTATCAGCTGCAGCAAAAGGAGATCGAACGCGAAAAGGCGATCATCGAGCGCTACCGCAGCTTCAACCGTGAAAAATCCATCCGTGCGGCTGAATCACGCCAGAAACGGCTGGATAAGATCGAACGGCTGGAAAGGCCGGAAGAGGAGCGGCAGGTACGTTTTTCCTTTGATGCGCGCCGCCGCATGGGCGAAGACGCGCTGGAAGTAGAAGGCCTGCAAAAGCACTTCGGCGATAAAACGATTTTCAGGAATGTCAGCTTCAAACTGCGAGCGGGCGACCGCGTGGCGCTGATCGGGCCCAACGGCGTGGGAAAAACGACGCTATTTAGAATTTTGAACCGCAAGGAAACGCCCGATAGCGGTACCGTACGCTTTGGCGTGAATATCGATATCGGGTATTACGACCAGCATCAGCAGGATTTGCACCTGAACAACTCGGTGCTGGACGAGATATGGAATTCGTTCCCGTCCATGGAGCAAAGCCGTGTCCGCAGCGCGCTGGGGCAATTTCTGTTTACCGGCGACGATGTGTTTGACAAGATCAGCTCGCTGTCGGGCGGCGAACGCGGACGCGTGGCGCTGACAAAGCTGATGCTGCGCAAGGACAACTTTCTGCTGTTGGACGAACCGACCAACCATCTGGACATGGATAGCTGCGAGGTTTTGGAAGACGCGCTGGCGGACTTCCCGGGCGTGATCCTGGCTATCAGCCATGACCGCTATTTTGTCAACCGCTTTGCCGACCGCGTGATGGTGATGGCGGAGGACGGCATTACGGAATACATCGGCAATTTTGATGATTATCTGGAGAAACGGGATCGCCCGATGCCGCCGGAGACGGCTGACGAGGGAATGACCAAAACCGCTATCCAGAAGGACCGCAAAAAAGAGCGCCGGCAGAGCGCGGCGCTGCGGCAGCTGAAGGCCGCTGTAGAGGAAGCCGAAGCAGCTATTTTGGAAAATGAGCAGCAGATAGCGCAGCTCGAGACAAGAATGGCCGATCCGGAGGTGTGCCGGGATCAGGATAAGCTTCTGGAACTTTCGCTTGCTTATCAAAAGGCGCAGGATCAACAGCCTGTACTGTATACGGCACTGGAAAAAGCAGAGGAAGCGTACCAATCGGCAGGGGAATAAGGGGTCAGCAGATCATGCCGTCGTAAAAATCCACCGCACCCTGAATATCGTCCGCATTCGGCCTGCCTTTATGGATGCCGCCCACAAGGCGAAGCGGGCCAAAGCTGTCGTGCCCCAAACACCAGTAAAATCCGCAGGGAGTAAATCCCTTTTCGGCGAGCGCGTCCAAAAAGCGCTTGCCGTATTTTTCGCCCGCGGTATCGCCGCAGGTATAGATCACAAATCCTTTTCGCCCATCCCCGCCTAATTCGTTCAGCGCTTTATGAACGCTGCGGTGCAGCCTGCCGGCATATACGCCGGAAGCAAAGCCGATGACATCGAAACGGGATGGATCAAAGGAATCTTCGCCTGCCTTGACCAGGGTAACATCGGCATGCGCTTTGGCAATCGCGTTGATAAGCTTTTTGGTGTTCCCATGATGTGGAGAACGATAGAGGATGGCGGTTTTTGGCATATGGATGGCTTCCTTTCTTGTGACCGGCTGACGAAGCTTTTATAAGATAAAGAAAAACGCGCGAATGATTTCCATAAAATCCACTGCTTCCAGACATACGGTTTTCGCGTCTTTGCGTATTACGCCCGGATAGTTGGCGGCTTTGGCGGCTGGAATATGCTCTTTATAGCAGACTTCGATCTGGTAATATGGCGCAACGGGGTAGAGATATTCTTGCTTAGGTTGTGTGAGCGCATGGCTTACGGATTCACGAATTTGCTCCACGGCAGCATTCGGGTGCATCGTGATCGCACCGCTGTCGCGGCCTTCATTGGTGGCTACGGTGTGGATGTTGGTAACCTCCCTGGCCGCCCGGCAAAGTCCGGCGTCACCCGACAGGAAATATACGGGCACGCCGTAGTGCGCCGCAATCAATGCGTTGATATCAAACTCGGACATCAGCCTGCCGTTGCAGGTGATGGACTGTATCTTCAGGCTCATGGTGTGCGCAAGGGGATTGCTGCTTGTGCCCGCCGCCGCGTGATAACCGGTGAAAATAACGCCGTCAAAGCTTTCGTCGATGCCTGCCATCATCATCTCCGGCGAACAATTCCAGCCGCGGAACAGCTTTGCCTGCTCCGGCAGCATGGTGGGGATGATATTGCGCGCGCCGCCGTGAGCATCCTTTACCAAGATTTCGGCAGCACCGGCGTCCAGCGCTCCGCGGCAGGCGGCGGCGACCTCTTTTGTCATCTGCTGTTGAAAATACGCATATTGCGGGTGATCGGCGGTGGTTTCGCTCCAGTCCACGATTCCTGCGGTGCCTTCAATATCGGCGGATAGATAGACCTTCATTTACAGGCCCCCTTTTGCAGCGGTATTTCGCTGTACATCGCCTGTTTTCCTGTACGGACAGGCAGAAAATAAAGCATTTGTATTACAGTATGAAATGAGCGGGATTTCCATTGGGGCTTTGAGGCAAAAGCGAATACGATATAGCGGAAATTTGTGAAATATGATATACTATTTACAACTAATTCGTAATGAAGTGTTGCAAATATATTACGGGTTTGTTATATTTGAACGGTGGAAAGGAGAGCCGTTACGTACGGCAGCTCAAGAATGAAAGATATTGCAATTATAGGAAAAGGCCCGGCGGGGATCAGCTGTGCGATTACGGCCCGCATGCGCGGCCTGAGCGCACTGATGATCGCGCCGCAGCATAACACCAGCTGGCTTGTACGCGCCGAACGGGTGGATAATTATCCCGGCTTGCCGCAGACATCCGGTGCGGATTTGCTCAAAGCATTTGAGGAACAGGCACTGGCGATGGGTACAGAAACGGTGACAGGAATGGTACGCCAGATCCTGCCGTCGGGCGACGGCTTTATGCTGCTGGTGGAAAACGATGTGGTGGAGGCTAAGACCATCCTCATTTCCACAGGCGCGGCCAAGCCCAAGCTGCTGCCGGGCGAGGAAGCGCTGATCGGCACAGGTGTCAGCTATTGCGCAACCTGCGACGGTAACTTTTACCGCGGCAAGAAGATTGCCGTACTGTCCGAAAACGAGCAGGGGGCCGAAGAAGCCGAGTTTCTGCATGGGATCGTCGGTGCCATGGACTATTATCCGATGAAAAAGCATACGGTTCCGGAGAAATTTGATACCGTCAGCGAGCGTCCGGCAGCGCTGGAGCGCACGGACGAGGGCGTTGTGATACAGACCAAAGAGGGCAGGCATACCTATGACGGGGTATTTATCTTCCGCATGGGGATGCCGCTGGATATGCTTCTGGACGGCCTGCAAACGCAGGACGGCATTATTGCCGTGGACCGCGGCATGCGCACAAACATCCCGGGGGTATTTGCCGCAGGGGACTGTACGGGCAAGCCGCTTCAGGTGGCAAAGGCCGTGGGGGAAGGCAACATCGCCGCCATCTCCGCAGCGGAATATATCCAAAAGGGATGAAACGGATACTAAATAACGTTTCTATAACAACGGCAGGTAGAACCTGCAGAGAATTGGGAGGAATACTCATGAAGAAACGCGCAATTCAAAAAATACTTGCTTTCGCGCTTTCCCTTTGCCTGATGATCGGCGTGGCTGCCATCGGTTTTGCCCAGGAAGTCAGCGTTGCCGATTTTGACGCAATGGTTCCGGTGCTGGATCTGGTTGCCAGCGCGGCGATCTGCGCCAGCGATTTCCCCACTGTGATCAGCGATGAGGAAAGCGAGCTGGATTCGACATTCATCACCTTCTTCTTCACCAACGGCTTACAGGCTGATGCGTCGCTGAACATCACACAGGCAATGCTGTCGGATGTATCCCAGCAGGAAGCGTATCTCAAGAGCATCTTCTCTGCACAGATACCTGCCCTGGATGTGATTACGCCTCCCGAAACCACGGACGATTACATCGGTTTCCTGCCCGTTTACGTGGAAGCAACGGATGACGGGGACTATTACCTGATCGGTGAAATTTATCGCGGCACGCAGGCTATCAGCCAGATGAGCGCCGCTGATTACAATACGCTGACATGGGAAGACCGCGCCATCTTTACCCTGGCGGCGGACGAAACCGCGATGAACGGCTACCGGATCGACGGGTTCTCCGTTGGCTCCGAGCTGCTGATGGAGCAGCAGCTGCAGGATTACACCAACTCCATTCTGGTGGAATACATCAATTCCAAGCTTGGCTTCTCGGTGCTGTATCCCAGCCTGTTTGACCAGGCGTATTTCACCGAGGATGCCGATGGCGCGGGCGTGGCCCTGGCGGACGGCAGCGCAAGCTTTACCGTAAAGCGCTCGGACAACACGGCGCAGATCGGTCTGAACGAGTATGCCACGCTGATTGCGGAAGCGCAGGACAATGCGGTGCTCAATATCAATGAAACGTTCCAGTATGCCACCGTATTGTACAGCACGGCGGACGGCAGCACGGTATTCAGCATCTATATCGTAACCGAAGACTATGTCTATGCCGCACAGCTCAGTTACCCCACAGATCAGGCGATGACCTACAGCATGTACACGATGTATCTGGAAAACTCCTTTGTGGTAGATTCTGTCAGCGTAGGCTAATCATGAGGTACGGCGGATGAAACGCATACTTGGTATAACCGTTTGCTTGCTGCTGCTGGTTACGGGTGCAGTGGCACAAACCGTGCCGCAGGCGGAGCCCCTGTGCGGTGAAGTATTTTACCCACAGGGGAGCACAGCGAATACGGCTTCCTTTGTGTTCCGGTATCAGCTGCCGCAGTTTTCATCCGATCAGCCGCAGTGTGATGCGATCAACGCCTGCTTTGCCACTTATGCCGATACCCTGATCAGCACCGTGATACCGGACACCGTAAGCACGCTGGACACACTGCCTGCGGATGGTGAACCGGCGTATTCCGTAGAGCTGAACTACAGCGTAACCGCATCCACCGATGCGTACCTGAGTGTTCTGCTTGTCAGCCAGAAGTTTCTAGGCAATACGCTGCTGGAAAGCTGGGAGGCCAAGGTGTTTGCCGTGAGCGGCATCTATGCCGGCCAGCAGATCAGCTTATCGCAGGCGATAGGGCTGGAGCAAACGGAAGGGGAGCAGGCGGCCGATACCGCGTCCGAGCTGGTATACGGGCTGGTGTGGCAGATCGTGCAGTACGAAATCGGTGCGATGCAAAAGGCATATTTCCCCGATGTAACCGAGGATGACCTTCGCAGGGTGTTTGCACCACAAACAGACTTCTACCTGGATGAGAATGGAAATCTGGTGTTTTTTATCCAGGCTGGCACCATTGCCGGAGAGGTGGAAGGCGTGCTGACCTATCCGTTTATGGCAGCGGAGCTGCTAAGCGCGGTCAGCGTGGATTAATCCGAAAAAAACGTGCGCTACCCCTTGCCAAATATGAAAAACGATGATAAAATGGTCAGGCTGTAATGATTTATCTCTCCCGTTAGGAGGTGTAGCAAATGGGCAAGTTCTGTGAAATCTGTGAAAAGGGTAAGCTGAATGGCAATCTGGTCAGCCACTCCAATCGCAAAACCCATCGTATATGGGCCCCGAACGTGCAGCGCGTCCGTGTGGAGATTGACGGTCAGGTAAAACGTATGAATGTTTGCACCCGTTGCCTGCGCAGCGGCAAGGTGCAGCGTGCGCTGCCGACCAAATCGTCGGATGTGGAATAGGAAGCGTAATTGTGTTCGCCGTTATAAACCGCTTGATATCATGAATATCAGGCGGTTTTGCGTATATACTATTATCGGGGATATTCGGATATAGGAGGCGGATTGCGATGAAGGAGAGTATTCGTTCGTTGGCGCTGTCCATGGGCGCGGATGTATGCGGGTTTGCGGATATCGATCGTTTTGCTGATGCCCCGGGCGGTTTTTCACCTGTTGATCTGTTTGCGCAATGCAGATCGGTCATCATAATCGGGATCGCGCTGCCAAAGGGACTGTGGAAGGTCAATCCGCGTTTGATCTATCAGCACTTTAACGAACTGTCCACGGCGCAGATTGACGCCATCGAGCTGCGGCTGGCAAAGGAGATCGAGTCCCGCTTCGGCGGGATTGCCGTGCCGGTGCCCTGCGACAGCCCTTATGAGTATTGGGACGCGGCAAACCGCGAAGGACGCGGGCTGGTCTCTATGAAGCATGCGGCCGTGTGCGCGGGACTGGGTACGCTTGGCAAGAATACGATGCTGCTGAACCGTATATATGGCAACACGCTGAATCTCGGCGCAATCCTGACCGATCTGCCGCTGCCGTCCGATCCGCCGGTAAAAAGCCTGTGCATCGAAGGCTGTACGAAATGCGTGGACAGCTGTCCCGTCGGTGCGATCCAAAACGGAACCGTGGTACAGAAGCTGTGCAGAGCGTATACCTACGGACAAAAAACAGCAAGAGGATATGCAACGACGGAGTGTAATCACTGCCGTACGATTTGTCCTCTTGCGTTCGGATTGTCCGATAAGGATTTATAGATGATATAACCGCTCGGTATTTGCGGTCGTATGCGCAGTAAGATCGTCTACCGCCATGGCCCGCAACGCGGCTATCTTTTCCGCTACAAAGCGCACATAGGCGGGCTCATTGCGCTTGCCGCGCATAGGCACGGGCGCCAGATACGGGCTGTCGGTTTCGATCAGCAGGCGATCCAGCGGCACATTGCGCGCAACCTCCTGCAGGTTCTTCGCGTTTTTAAAGGTAACGGAACCGGAAAACGAGATGTAAAGCCCCATAGTTAGATATACCTTCGCGCTTTCCAAACTGCCTGTGAAGCAGTGCATTACGCCCTGCGGCAGGCTGTTTTTATGCGTGCGGAGAATATCGGTGAAGTCGCCGTGTGCGTCCCGTACGTGAAACACGGCAGGCACAGCCTTACGATAGGCATAGTCCAGCTGCGCTTCCAGCACGCTTCGCTGGGTATCCCGCGGGGAATTGTCGTAGTAGTAGTCCAGTCCGATTTCCCCAACGCCGACGATGCGTGGATGGAGAAGCCATGTGTCCATCAGGGTAAGCGTTTGCGGCGCAAACGAATCAGCCTCATGCGGATGCATGCCGACAACGCCATATACATTTTGGTATTGCTCCGTCAGCTCAACAATCCGCTCGCTGGTCTCCACGTCGCTGCCGGCCAGGATACAGCGATCTACGCCGGCAGCCTGCATGCGGGCAAGCGTTTGCTCCACCTCGCCTGCAAAGCGCTCATCCTCCAGATGGCAATGGGAATCGATCATCGCACAATGTCTCCGTCCGCCGCGCCGCTTTCGGGCGATACGATTTTAAGCACCTTGTCATCCTTGTCCGAAGAGCACAGGATCATACCTTCGCTGAGGATGCCGCGCAGCTTGACGGGTTTGAGGTTTTTCACCAGCACAACCTGCTTGTCGACCATTTCCTCGGGCGAATAGAACTTCGCAATGCCGCTGCATACCGTGCGCTTGGGCTCGTTTGCGCCCAGCGAGAGCGTAAGCTTTAATAGTTTATCGCTTTTTTCCACCTTTTCCGCCGCAAGGACCCGTGCGACGCATAGCTGGATTTTATCAAAATCGTCAATCGTAATTTCGGAAACCTCTTCAACGGGCGCTTCTTCCACCTTTGCTGGTTTGTCGGGCACGATATCCTTCAGTTCTTTTTCCACGTCGATGCGGGGGAACAGCGCTTCACCCTTTTTCACTTTCGTTCCGGCAGCAATCCCGCCAAAACGCTGCAGGGAATCCAGGGTTTGCAGTGCCGAATCGGTAATCCCGAGCTGGGCAAACATCTTGGCGGGCGTCTTGGGCATGGTAGGGGCAATCAGCACGGCGATGAAGCGCAAGGCTTCGCACAGCACATACATGACGGTTTGCAGGCGCTCCTTGCCGTCCTCGGATTTTATCAGCACCCACGGTGCGGTCAGATCAATATAGCGATTGGCTTCGCTGATCAACGACCAAATGTCCACCAGTGCGGCGGAAAACTGCATGGCGTCCATCTGCGCACTGACCTTTTTGGGGGTCTGTTCCGCCAACGTGATCAGCGCATGATCCACATCCTCGTAGGCATTGGGCGTGGGCACGACGCCGCCGAAGTATTTTTCCACCATGGCGACAGTACGGCTTAACAGGTTGCCAAGGTCATTGGCCAAATCGGCATTGATGCGCTTGAGCAGCGCTTCGTAGCTGAACTGCCCGTCAGCGCCAAACGGCATTTCCCGCATGAGGAAATAGCGGATCGCATCGCTGCCGTAGCGGTTGGACAGCACCACGGGGTCCACCACATTGCCCAGAGATTTGGACATCTTCATGCCGTCCAGTACCAGCCAGCCGTGGCCGAAAATCTGCTTGGGCTGGGGCAGGCCGAGCGCTTTGAGCATAATCGGCCAAATAATGGAATGGAAACGGACAATTTCCTTGCCGACCAGATGGATGTTTGCGGGCCAATAATGCTGATAGAGCGAGTCGTCGGCCGAGCCGTATCCCAGCACACTGATATAGTTGCTTAGCGCATCCATCCACACATACACCGTATGATTGGGATCAAAATCCACGGGGATGCCCCATTTTACGGTGGTGCGGCTGACACACAGGTCGTTGAGCCCGGGCTTTAGAAAGTTGTTAAGCATTTCGTTTTTGCGGGACGCCGGCTGAATAAAATCGGGATGATCCTCAATGTACTGGATCAGCCAATCCTGATACTTGCTGAGCTTGAGAAAATAGGCTTCTTCCTTGGTCAGCTCCACGGGCCTGCCGCAGTCCGGACACTTTCCGTCCACAAGCTGCAGCTCGGTAAAGAAGGTTTCGCACGGGGTGCAGTACCAGCCTTCATATTCGCCCTTGTAGATATCGCCCTGATCATACAGCTGCTTAAACTCGCGCTGCACACACTCCACATGCCGCTGATCTGTGGTGCGGATAAAGTCGTTGTAATCCACATCCATCAGTGCCCACAGCTTCTTGATGCCGGCTACGATTTCATCCACGTATGCCTTGGGCGTTACGCCTTTATCGGCAGCCTTACGCTCGATCTTCTGTCCGTGCTCGTCGGTACCGGTGACGAAATACACATCCAGCCCTTCCTGCTTTTTGAAGCGCGCCATGGTATCGGCGGCCACACTGCAATAGGCGTGCCCGATGTGCAGATTGTCGCTTGGATAGTAAATCGGCGTGGTAATGTAGAATGTTTCCTGTTTGGGCATGTGAATACCTCCTCATTGTCTATCGGCTGCGGCTCGTTTAAGTACAATACGGATACAAAAAAGCCGCCGCCTTCCCGTACAGAAGGGGCGAGCGCAAACTCGCGGTACCACCCTTGTTTTTCACTTGATTATTGCGATAACGGTGCCAGCTGTCCTGCCCTACCTATCGAACAGGAACGCTCCCGGGCCATGTTCCCCGTATCTCCCTGCGCCGCATTTCACCGGGTACGGCTCTCTGAAAGCAGGTTTCCACCGGTACTCTCCCGTTCATAGCATTTTTATTATAGCGGATTTCACTCTCTTGTCAATCCGCAAGTTGTGTCGGTATACATATAAGGGCGAGAATTGTTGCCAACTTGTCAATAAAATATACATACAATGCATAAACCGGTAAATGCTGGAAATCCTTGTATAAAAAGGAGTCTGTTAAGAAATTAACTGACATTCTAATGAATAAATCGTTGACATAATATGAACTATTTGGTAATCTTATGTAAGAAAGCTTCCATTATTTGATAGGGACCATCCTCAAGAGGAGGCGTAAAGCATGAAATCGACAGGCATCGTCAGAAAACTCGATAACCTTGGACGAGTAGTGATCCCCATCGAGCTTCGCAAGACATTCGGAATCGCGATCAATGATACGCTGGAGATTTTCACAGAAGGGGACAAAATCATCCTGCGTAAGTATCATCCGGCATGTGTGTTTTGCAACAGCGCAAGGGATGTGCGGCTTTTCAAAGAGAAGCTGGTATGTGAGAAGTGTATTCGTGAACTGACCAAGTAAAAGCAGGATGAACCTTCCACCCGCAGCAGCTTCATGAAATATATGAAGTTATTTCACTTGTAGAAAAATCAATCAGATATAAAAAGACTGCCGCGGTTTGAAACCGCGGCAGATCTCTATTACGTGATGAAATTACTTGTGTTTTTTCTTGGCCTTTTTGCGCGTCTTGGAGTGCTCCTCCAGGTACGCCCAAATATAGCCGTTGATCATATTTGCGCTGTACAGGCCGGAGAGGATACCGATGATGATCGGCAGACTGAACTCGCGGATCGACGCAACGCCCAACACGTATAACGACACGATGGTAACCAGCGTGGTCAGCGTGGTGTTTACGGTACGGCCCAAGCTTTCGGAGATGGATATATTTACGATCTCGTCGCGCGGCAGGCTGTGATAGGAGGGCTTGGCGTTGTTTTCACGGATACGGTCGAAGATGACGATGGTGTTGTTGATGGAATAACCGACGATCGTCAGCATGGCCGCGATGTACGAAGAGTTCATCTGGATCACATTGCGCAGGATAACCATGAAGCTGAGCATGATGAATACATCGTGCAGCAGGCCGATAACGGCCGCCATGCCGGAATACAGGTCAAACCGGATGGCGATGTACAGAAGCATCAGTGCCGCGGCGATCAACACGCTCAGGATGGCGTTCTTGATCAGCGTAGCGCCGGCAGTGGGGCCGACATAGCTTGCCGTGGCATTTTCGGTATCCATATCCGGATAGATCGCCAGCAGCTCTTCCTCAATCCCGGCTTGCAGCACCTGGATCTCGTCATCGGAGTCCAGCTTGGGAATGCGGATGTTAAGGGTGGTGCCGTCCTCGCCGGAAGTGGTTACCTTGTAGTCCGTGATGCCCTGATCGCGGAGCGCGGTTTCCACATCGCTTTGCTCAAACGTAGAGTTCATGTTGTACTCAATGGACAGGCCGCCGGCAAAGTCGATACCGAAGTTAATGCCGTAGCCGAAGATTGTCATCACAAGCGCCGTAAGCATAATGGTGGCGGAGATGATCAAGCAGATTTTCGAACGGTTTTTAATGACCATCTTAGTTCGCCTCCTTTACTTCTGCGGCTGTTTGCGCAGTGAGCTTTTTGGGGGTCATATAGAGCTTGGGGTTCTTTACGATGCGTGCCATACGTGTCAGCAGGAAGCGCGTAACCAGGATTGCCGTAATCATGGATGCAATAACGCTCAGCAGAAGCGTGGTGGCAAAGCCCTGTACCGAGCCTGTGCCGAAGAACAACAGCACCACAGCGGCGATGATGGTGGTAATGTTGGCGTCCACCACGGCGCTCATAGCGTTTTTAAATCCGATCCGCACCGCGTGGATGATCGGGCGGCCGGCGAGCGCTTCTTCCTTTACACGCTCGAAGATAACAACGTTGGCGTCAACGGCCATGCCGATACCTAAGATGATACCGGCGATGCCGGGCAGCGTCAGCTGGATGCCGGGAACAATGGCGATGAACAGGAACACCAAAATGATGTAAATGCACAGTGCCCAGTCTGCCAGCAGCCCGCTTAAGCGGTAACGGAAGATCATGATCAGCATGACCAGCAGAATACCGATGATGGCTGCGTTAACCGAGGAACCCAGCGCGTCGTCGCCCAGGGTTGCAGATACGGTGTCCAGCTTGTCCTGCCTAAGATCCAACGGCAGCGAACCGCTTTGCAGCTGCAGGGCGTAGGTTTCGGCCTGCTCTTCGGTAAACGAACCGGTTACCAGGATATTGCCGCCGTAGATGGCGGAGTTCACGGTCGGGCTCATCAGCTCGGTACCGTCCAGCTGGATGGTAATGGTCTTGCCGATGGACTTGGCCGTCATATCGCCGAAGATTTCGGCGCCTTCACTGGTCAGCGAGAAGCTGATTGCCGGATTGCCGTCTTCATCGGTGGTGGCGGTAGCGGTTTTCAGGTAACGGCCTTCCAGGAATACGTTGCCGTCAGAGTCCAAAAACTCAAGCTCAGCCGGCGAACCGATCAGATCCAGCACGGCTTCGGGATCGGTGACATCCGGAATTTCCACGCGGATGCCGCTTGTGCCCAGCTTGGATACGGTGGCTTCCGTAAAGCCCTTTTCACTCAAGCGGCGGGCGATGATATCCATGGTGTTGTCCAACAACGTGCTGAAGTCGTATCCCTCCGACTTGAGCTCGCTGGACATGGACGCTTCGTATTCAACGAATACGCCGCCCTGCAGATCAAGGCCCAGCGGGATGGATGCGGGCCACGTTTCCTTGGTAACGTTTACCTTGGGGATCCAAGGCAGCATTTTATACAGGCCCCGGCTGTCAAGGTTGGTGCCGTTAAGCCCGATATACCCGACAAAGATGGTGACGACGAGCAAAATACACAGCGCAACAATGGAACCGGTGCGCTTGGAGAGCTTTACCCGCCGACGGTTTTTGACTTTCATAAAGTTTGTCTCTTCCTTTCTTTTGTTTTGCATACCAAAAAAGCGAAGGAACGCATGTCATGCGTGTTCCTCGGCTTTGGATTCTATAGATAGCTATTTAGCCGCAGGCAAGATCCTGCTTAAACAACAAATGAAAACTGCGCACATAGCGCTTTTGGCAAAGTACACGTCCGTTGGCATCACAGATGCACAGCAGACAGGGAAGCATGAGGATGGTTACCGCGAAAAGCGCGGAAATCCGAAGCCATTCGCGTGTAGAAACGGTAGACTCGGACGTAGAGGTGGGCGGCATGCTGAAAAATGCCGTAATCGTATGCGCTACCGGCTGCTCCTGGGGCAAGGCTTCTTCCGCTTCGGGGGTAATGATCAGTGCGGACAGCAAAAGCAGCGCGCAAACCACGCAAAACAGCACAGCCAAAAACACAAACAGGCGGCGATACATGCGTTTGCCCCTTTCCACACTATAAACTGTGCCTATTATAACCGTACAGCTTTCCTACGTCAACAGATTTCCCAAGGGAATTTGCCAAACAAGCCTCTTGCGGCAAACCGATGTTTGTGGCACAATACAGAGTATCCTATTGGACTTCAAAGGAGGCGCCCATGCACAAACCGCAATGTGTTGTGATTTTGGATTTCGGAGCCCAGTATACGCAGCTGATTGCAAGACGTGTCCGCGAATGCGGCGTGTTTTCCGAAGTACTGCCGTACACGACAGCAATTGAGGACATTCAGGCGAAGGAACCCAGGGGAATTATCCTGTCCGGCGGGCCGGCAAGCGTGCTGGCGGCGGACGCGCCCAAATGCGATAAAGCGATTTTCGACATGGACGTTCCCGTACTTGGCATTTGCTACGGCATGCAGCTAATGGCATATTTGCTCGACGGCGAAGCCGCAGCCTGCGAACAGCGCGAATACGGGCGCACCCCAACCGTGATGGATCAAACGGATAGCGGACTGCTTGGCGGCCTGCGCGAGGCAAGCCACTGCTGGATGAGCCACACCTTTCAGGTGGTTAACCTGCCTGGCGGTTTTGAAGGAATTGCGCATACCGATTGCTGCCCCTTTGCCGCGATGGCGGATGAACAGCGGAAACTATATGGCGTGCAGTTTCACCCCGAGGTAACGCACACCGAAGAAGGCTGCCGAATCCTGAGAAATTTCCTGATTGATATCTGCGGCCTCAAGGGCGACTGGAATATGGAAGCCTATGCAGAGGCGGAAATCCGCAGGATTCGCGAAAAGGTCAGGGACCGCAAAACCGTACTGCTGGGCTTGAGCGGCGGTGTGGATTCATCGGTTGCGGCAGCGCTTTTGTACCGCGCGATCGGCGATCGGCTAACCTGTGTGTATGTGGATCACGGCTTTATGCGCCAGGGCGAAAGCGATCAGGTTGTGGAGGTGTTTACCAAAACCTTCCCCGTAAAGCTGGTGCATGCAAACGCAAGCGAGCAGTTTTACCGGGAGCTTAACGGGATAACCGATCCCGAACAGAAACGTAAAATCATCGGGAAGCTGTTTATTGATGTATTCAAACAGGAAGCCGGCAAGCTCGGCAAGCTTGACTTTTTTGCCCAGGGCACCATCTATCCCGATGTTATCGAATCCGGCAGCACGAAAGGCAGCGCTACCATTAAAAGTCACCACAACGTCGGCGGCCTGCCCAAGGAGCTGGGGTTTGAAGATCTGGTAGAACCGCTGCGTATGCTGTTTAAGGATGAGGTGCGCAGGCTGGGGCTTGCGCTCGGCCTGCCGGAAAGCCTGGTCATGCGCCAGCCGTTTCCCGGCCCCGGACTGGCTATCCGCGTTATCGGCGAGCTGACGCCCGAAAAGGTGGAGATTGTTCGCAAAAGTGATTATATCCTTCGCGATGAGATCGCCAAGGCAGGGCTGGACAAGGGAATTTCCCAGTATTTCACCGTACTTACGGGGGCGCGCAGCGTGGGCGTGATGGGGGACGAGCGTACCTATGCCTATGCCGTCGCCATCCGCGCCGTGACCACCGACGACTTTATGACCGCCGATGTTGCGCAGATCCCGTATACGGTTCTCGGCAAGATCGCCACCCGTATCGTTGGCGAGGTGCAGGGCGTCAACCGCGTGCTGTACGATATCACCACCAAACCTCCCGCCAGCATCGAGTGGGAATGACCAAAATCAGAAATACAACGCGGCAGCCGCGTTGTATTTCTTTTGTATTCCTGTGGGGGGAATGCAATCATCGGCAGGAGATGCAGGGATTTATCTCATATAAATAGGAATGTCCCAAGCCCGCCTGTCGGGGGATATCCGGCTGTTTTGATGTGATGTAATCGGTAGAAAACAGATTGCATAAAAGCGCGCCGAATCCTTTGGAAACACAGCTGAAAGTTATATCTAGTGGTTGACAAACACTAGGAAACACTGTATCTTGATTACTGTGATTCCCCAACGGAGTATTAACGGAATTTATGCGAAAGCTTCTCTGTTGAAATCGGGTGGAATAGGGGCGAAACGGTCGGCATTTTATCATCGGGTATCATTTGCAAAAGCAAAAAACTATAAGCAAAGTATGGAGGATGAAAAATGAAAAGGATTATCTCGTTGCTACTCGCGCTGTCCCTCGTATTTGTATTCGCTGCCACAACGGCTATGGCAGATGAGGATGCCGTCAAAATCGGCGTCATTCTGGTGCACGACGAGAATACCGGTTACGACTATGCGCATATTCAGGGTATCAAAGAAGCGGCAGCGGCAGTTGGTATCGCTGATGATCAGATCATTTGGAAATACAACATCTCCGAAGATGAAAACTGCTACGACACGGCAATGGACCTTGTGGAGCAGGGCTGCAACTATGTGATCTCCGACAGCTATGGCCATCAGAGCTACATGCAGCAGGCCGCCAGCGAGTGCCCGGAAGCGGTATTTATCTCCATGACCGGCGACACGGCAGCGCTTTCCGGCTTGACGAACTTTAAAAATGCGTTTAACGATACCTATCAGTCCCGCTATGTGTCCGGTGTTGTGGCCGGCATGAAGCTTGCCGAGCTCGTAGCCAACGGCTTGGTAGAAGACAAGAACATGAACGAAGACGGCACCATCAAGATTGGTTATGTCGGCGCTTTCCCGTATGCGGAAGTGGTTTCCGGCTACACCGGTTTCTGTCTGGGCGTGAAATCCATTGTGGACAATGTAGCGATGGACGTGACCTACACCAATTCCTGGTATGATCCGACCTCCGAAGCGGAAGCTGCCA
>DAOPIR010000035.1:0-18484 GCA_035399245.1 Candidatus Limiplasma sp. | reverse complement strand
GGTCAGCACCTCGTTGATGCGGCGGGCGGATACGGCGGCGCGCGGCAGCATGATAAAGATCATCACCAGCATCACAAACGCCATTACCACCTGCATGGCATAGGCGATATACACCACCATGTCCGAAAACAACGTAATGCGCTGCATCAGGCCCGCGTTGTTGATCAGGTAGGCGCCGATCCAGTAGATGGACAGCATCAGCCCGTTCATCACCAGCGTCATGCCGGGCATCATCACGGCCATCATGCGGCTGGTAAACAGGTTGGTGCGCGTCAGCTTGTCGTTTGCCTGCTCAAACTTATCTTCCTGATATTCCTCTGCGTTGTAGGCGCGCACCACGCGTACGCCGGTCAGGTTTTCGCGGGTAGCGCTGTTGAGCTTATCGGTCAGGGACTGGATGATCTTGAACTTCGGCAGCGCAAACACGATCAGCACTGTTACCAGCACCATCATAAACGCCACGGCAACGCCGGTAGCCAGCGACCAGTTGGCGTTTTTGCCCGCGATCTTCACAATCGCCATCCCCGCCATGATAGGTGCGCGGATGAGCACCTGCAGGCCCATGGCGATCAGCATCTGCACCTGGGTGATATCATTGGTGGAGCGGGTGATGAGGCTGGAGGTGGAAAAGCGGTTGATCTCCTCCATCGAAAACGCCTCAACCTTGCTGTACAGCCCCGCGCGCACCCGAAACGCGACGCTGGCGGCGATGCGCGCCGCAAAAAAGCCGACGATCACGGCCGTAACCAGGCTGCCCAGCGCGCACAGCAGCATCTTGCCGCCTGCCTGCCAGATTTCCGACAGGGAATCGGTGGAGGTTTGCAATAGCTTTGTGATCTCGCTCATATAGTCCGGCAGTTTTAAATCCAGCCACACCTGCGCATAGATAAACGCGATACTTACCAGTACCAGCGCCCATTCCTTTTTGCGCAGGTGCTTAAAAATGCTCAGCATACACTACCCTTCCTTCGTGTTGATATGCTGAGCATACTGCGGAAATCTAAACGGAAGATAAACTGTTTTATTCTGTGTCCGGCGCGGCCTGCGGCAGGGTAACGGTGAAGATGTTATAACCATCGGCGCTGGATACGGCAACGGTGCCCTTGTGCAGCAGTACAATCTTGTGCACGATGGTCAGGCCGAGGCCCGTGCCCTCGGTGGCGTGGGAGGAATCGCCCTGATAAAAGCGCTCGAAAATCCGCTTGCGCGTATCCTCGTCGATCTCGTCGCCGGCGTTGGCTACGGATACCGCAATACTGCCGGGCGACGGCGCGATGCCGATCCGGATCCGGCTGCCCTGCGGCGCAAACTTGACGGCGTTGTCCAGCAGGTTGATCCATACCTGCTTGAGCAGCTCTTCGTTGCCCGTGCACGGGTACTCGTGCTCGTCAAAATCGATCTCCAGCTCTTTGGCTTCCCACTTTTTTTGCAGCAGCAGCACGCAGGTGCGTATTTGCTCGGACAGGTTGAACGTGGCGATATCGGTGAGGATGGATTGCTTTTCAATCTTGGCAAGGCTTAACACGTTATCGGACATATCGGTCAGCCGCCTGGCCTCGCTGATAATGATGTCCAGATATTCCTCGCGTTTGTCGGGCGGCAGATCGGTGCGCTTTAGCAGCTTGGCAAAGCCGAGCACGGACACGATCGGCGTTTTGAATTCGTGGGAGAAATTGTTGACAAAATCGGTGCGCAGCAGCTCGGTGTTCTGCAGCTCGACGGCCAGCGCGTTAAAGCTGTCGCACAGCTTTTTGAACATTGCCGAATGCCCGATGTGCAGCCGCGCGGCGTAATCACCGTCTGCCAGCCGGTTCATGCCCTCAATGAGAAACTGAAACGGCTTGAGCGGAATATGGCTGAGCAGCGCGGCCGTAACCACCCCGACGCACAGGCTGGCCAGCGCCCACACGATTACGCCCACAATTACGTTGGAGGTATCGGGCAGGGCGATTACATGCAGCGCGTTGAGCACCAGCGCGCCCACGGTGACGATGATCAGCGTGACCGCCAGCAGCGTGGAAAACACAAAGGTGAACGCCAGCACCAGATGGGTAAAGGGCGGCCGCGTGCCCGGCTGATGCCTGCGCATGTGATGCCAATAAGCTCTCATCAATGTTTCACCGCCTTGTAGCCCAGCCCGCGCACCGAGACGATCTCAAACTCCGGATAATCGGCAAAACGCTTGCGCAGGCGGTTGATATGCACGGTGATGGTTTCCCATCCCGTTTCGCTCTGGATACCCCAAACCTCGTCCATGATCTGGATGCGGGTGAATACCCGCCCGGGATAGGAGAGGAGCTTGTACAAAAGCAGAAATTCCTTGTGGGGCAGGGTAACGCTGTCGTCGCCGCGGGTAACGGTGCGGCTGTCATAATCCAGGCACACGTCGCCGATCACGATGCGGCGCTCCGAGGCGATTTTGGCGCGCCGCAGCAGCGCTTTAATGCGCAGCAGCATCTCCTCTTCGTCCACGGGCTTGGTCATATAGTCGTCAATCCCCGCGATAAAGCCTTCCTTGCGGCTTTGCGGCGCCTGCTTGGCGCTGACCATCAGGATGGGCAGGGCGTTGTCCGCCTCGCGCAGCGCGCGGGTGAAGGCATAACCGTCCATTTTGGGCATCATCAGGTCGAGCACAGCCAGATCCACGTGCTCACGGTCCATGACGTCCAGGGCGTCCTCGCCGTTTTGAGCGGTGTACACGGAGTATCCCTCCGCCGACAGTACGGCCTGCATCAGCTTGCGGGTATTGCGGTCGTCGTCGATGACTAGAATATGAAACATACGGCTCCTTTGCACCTGTCGATCGATCCGGTTTGGTTTGGGTACGTTTATCATAGACGAAAATCACGCCGCACGCAATATCGGGGGACAGACTGAAACCGCCTGCAAATGCAGGCGGTTTCAATAATGCTGCCTTCAGCACAGCCGTGTACGGTTTGCTGATGCAGGGTTTACGGGCAGGAAGTTGCTATTTCACGCGCGGCGGCAGCAGTGCTTATAACGCGGAAAACTTGATGGGGTATGCCAGTGGTTCGGGGTTTTGCTTAATAATCCTTGATAAGCGCCATGGCTTCGCCAATCGCCGCTTTTACTTTCGGATCGGTTTCCTTGTTCATCTGCGCAAACAGGAATGCCTTGGTATGCACATCGGCAATCTTGCCCAGTGCATTGGCTACGGCAACGCGCACCTTGGGATCCTCATCGTGCAGGCGGGTTACCAGGTAGTTGGACGCGTCCATACCGCCGATCGCGGCCATACCGTCAATCGCGGCCATGCTGAGGGATTCGTCCTTGTTGCCGGCCAGCTCGATCAGCGGGCCAACATTCTTTTTCTTGATTGCTTTTTCAATCGCGTTCATTTTATTGCCAAACATTTGCTTCGTTCTCCTTTGTTGGATTTGTATTGATTTTTCGACGTTCCCCAAAATTCTCCTATATAAAGTTACAATGATAAGCTGTCCGTTGTGCTATGGTCATCATCTCCCTATACGCTGATTGTATCACACCTTCAGGCAGTAAATGGGCTTTTAGATGTAAAATTCATAAATTCTTCATGGAATCACGAAAAATCCCCGCCAAACAGCCTTTTTACGGCATGGCGGGGGATAAAAACCGCGTTTTTACCCGCTAAAGGCTTTCTACGGCCTTGATATCGTCGGTGGTTGTATCGGTTAAGGTATACAGCTTGATGGACTCGGGCAGGATCATGGAAAAGGCGTTCAGTTCGCAGTACTGTATGGTGATCTCGCCTGATTCCATATCCAGCAGATGCCCGCCGAATGTGGTATCGGCACAGAGAAAGTGCAGATGGTAGCCGGATACGTTGATGTCGTCCATATACGCGGGAAAGCGGAACCCGACAATGGTGCCATCCACCTGATCGGCGGTGAACACGGCCTGGTTTTTCACCACTTCGGCCAGCAGCGGATACGGCTCCTGCTGCTTTGGCACACTGCGCACCGAAACGCCCGTAAACGAACCGGTAATGCGGAAAACCACCGGCATGTTCTGGTCGGGCACCGAGGCCGTCAGCGCCGCCAGCAGCGCCTCATAACCGCCCTCAAAGGAGGTGTCGATGCTCTCCCACGCGCTGAGAAACGCGACATTGGCAAAGGGCACGGTTTCCATGGCGTCCGCTATGGTAACGCTGCCGTCGTACGCGGCCTTGTAGGCTACGCCGTCCAGCACGATCATCTCGCCGTCCAGCCCGTCAAAGGTGCCAAGGCCGGTATCGCCCTGCTGCAGAAGCTCCTCCACCGTAACGGCGCCCGCATAGTCGCCCTGCATCAGCGCCTGCAGGGTGGAAACCTGATACAGTACGGCTTCTTCCCCCAGCGCCTGCAGCGGCACCAGCGCAACCGTAAGCAGGATCAGCATGGCCAGCAATCGTTTTGTTTTCATACATCGGTCTCCTTTACCCGTGTCCTCCGGCGCATGCAACCGGTATAGCCGCTTGCATGGAGTATCCGCAGCCCCAGTACTGCCATAATACCATTGGTCAATGCAAAATACAACCGCAGCGAACAGCGCCGACGCGTTCTTTTGAAATTCGTTCAGGAAGCATTATAGCATTATGGCCGCGTTTGCCGCAATATCAATCGGTGGGCTTTGCCGCAAGCAGGGTATACGACAGGGGGAAACCTTTGCCGTCGTATGCGTCCGTCATGCCGATATCCACGGCATACTCATCCAGCGAAACGATCCGCAGCCCCGCAGCGATCACGGCGTTTACAATGCCGCCCATGGTATGGGAAAAGCTGGTGAAGGTGTGCGAATTTATGTGGGCCGTCATATAGTCAGCGCCGTTGGTTTCCAGCCACGGCTCCGTGCGGAAATAGGAGTAGGCCACGCGGTCGGGGAACGCGGAATCAAACGCCGCTTCGCCGGGCAGCGGCAGCATGTTGACGAACGGGTGAAAATCGTTTATCAGCAGCGTACCGCCGGCTTTCAGGCAACGTGCCGCTACTGCAAACAGCGCCTGCAAATCCTGAAACCATGTGATGGCTCCGATGGTGAAAAACACCAGATCAAAGGCGGCGGTGTATTTGCTGCCGATCGTTAGAATATTGCATGCCTCAAACCGGCAGGGCAAGCCCGCTTTTTGCGCGGCCTCCCGCGCGCTTTTGATCATGTTCTCCGCAATATCAAACCCGACGCCCGCCGCAGCGCCCAGCTGCATGGCCGAGAGGATTTCCCGCCCGTTGTTGCAGCAAAACTGCGCGATGACCTTGCCGTCCAGTTCCAGCGCCGGCAGCGCCTGGCGAAGCTGGCTGTTGAGGTAGGGCAAACGTTCGGTTGTAAGCCGCTGCACCAGATCGTCGCCCCAGCCCGCGCGGCGGTTGGCAAAGGCCTCCTCCCAGGCTTGCTGATTGGTTTTGAAGTAATCCATAGGCGTCCTTTCCGCAGGTCAGTCGGCCGCCGGACGCTCCTGCGCCTTGTCCGCGTTGGCGGCGTTTTTGCGCGCTTCCTCCTTGGCCTGCGCCATCTCGGCTACGGTCTTGGTGTGCAGGCGGGCCGCACCCTGTGTCATGATCGGCGGGATCAGCGTGTGCTCCTGCTCGCGCTTGGCCCAGCGGGCCTTGGCGGCGGCAATCGCTCCGGCGTACTGCGGCAGCCACTGCTCCTGCGCGATCAGCATTTCATCCACCATCTGGTCAATCTCGGGCGGGCTGCACACCGCGCCGGTGAGCGGGTCGAGCATCATGGCCTGCCGCAGCAGCGTGTCGTCGCCCGCGACCGCCGCGTGCACGGCCAGCCGCTGCACGGAAATATTGCTCATGCAGCACGCCGCGGGGCCCATGGGCAGGTCGCCCACCCTGGGAATGGAAATGCCGTTGCCGTCCACATAGCCGGGCACCTCCACCACGCAGTCGTCGGGCAGGTTGGTAATGGTTCCGTGGTTGATTACATTAAAGTGCCCGCGGTAGATGCGGCCGGTTTCCAGGCTTTCGATGATATAGCTGCCGTGCTCGCGACTGCGCTTATTGTAATCGTAAACCTTCGGCGGTTCCTGCATCCATTGGGGAAAGTCGCTTTCAAACCAGTTACGCCCCTCGGTGCACACGCGCAGATACCCGCCGGTTTCGCCGTTGATCCACGTGCCCAGATCAATCCATTGTTTAATTTCATCGGTGCGCTTGCGGTACCACGGCACATACTCGGACAGGTGGCCGTTGGACTCGGTGGAATAGTACCCAAACCGGCGCAGCATGTCGATACGCACCTTTTCGGTTTTGGCAAGCTCGGGATCGTTTTCATACGCCGGCAGTATTTTGCCGGTCAGGTCCTCCCCGTCGTGCTTGACGGAGATATACCACGTCATGTGGTTGATGCCGGCGCAGATAATATCCACCTCGTTTTGCTCATAGCCCAGCGCCTTGGCAATCTGTGCATGCCCGCCCTGTACGCCGTGGCAAAGACCGATGGTCTGCACGCCGCCAAATGTGTTGCACGCCCAGGTAACCATCGCGTTGGGGTTGGCGTAGCTCAGCAGGATGCACCCGGGCTCGGCCACCTCGCGGATATCCTTGCAGAATTCCAGCATCGCCGCGATGCCGCGCTGGCCGTACATGATGCCGCCCGCGCACAGCGTGTCGCCCACGCACTGGTCCACGCCGTATTTCAGCGGGATTTCCACATCCAGCTGAAAGGATTCCAGCATGCCGATACGCACGCAGTTGATAACATAGCGGGCGCCCTTAAGCGCTTCCCGCCGGTTAAGGGTGGCAAAGATTTTGGTGTGGATGCCGTTGGCCTCCATGTCCCGCTGGCACAGCTGGTACACCATGTCCAGATTATGCTGGTTGATGTCGGTAAAGGCGATTTCACAGTTTTTGAGCTCCGGCACCGATAAAATGTCCGTAAGCAGCCCGCGCGTAAAGCCCACGGAGCCCGCGCCGATAAAAACGATTTTGCACATGAAAAACAAGTCCCTTTCGTAATGAATATAAACGGATCGGATGCCCGACCTTCATTTTAACACAGCATCGGCCTGCCGCATAGCACCGGCGGCTGATTCATGGCCAATACATACCGTTTTTGCTTCCCGATGCAGATCCCCACCCGTCGCTACGCGGTGCGGTTTGCCTTCGGCGTGCAAAGAAAGATGGATAGCGTTTCGCTTGACAAAAATAGTTCTATAAAGTACAATACGATAAGGGAGGGTTATGCATGGTTTCCAAGACAAACGGCGGATTTTTAATTTCGCAAATCAAGCAGGTAAGCGGGCGGCGCTTTGAAAAGCTGCTGGCCGATGCCGGCGTGGACGCGTTCAACGGCGCGCAGGGGCGCATTCTGTATGTGCTGTGGCAGGAGGACAACGTTCCCATTGCGACGCTCAGCAAACAGACGGGGCTGGCCAAAACCACCCTGACCGGCATGCTGGATCGCATGGAACAGGGCGGACTGATCAACCGCCGCTTCGATCCGGCCGACAGGCGGCAGGTGCGCATTGCGCTTACCACACGGGCGCGCGCGCTGCAAAGCGAGTACGATGCGGTGTCCGCCGCGATGAGTGAAATTTTCTATGCCGGATTTACCGATGCGGAAATCCTCGTGTTTGAAACCACGCTGCGCCGTATCCTGCACAACGTAAGCGAAACCGAAAGCCAGCTTTCGGTATCCGATCAGGAGGAATTATGATGAAAGTTTCCGTTCCCGTTTCCAATGATTTTTGTCCCCAGTCGCTGTTTCTTTATGGCACCTACAAGGAGGACGGTACCCCGAATTTCGGGCTTTTCTGCTGGTTCAGCTACCTGTGGGACACGCAGCTCGGCGTGATGGCGTGCATCGGCGGCAGCAAGCTGACCAAGGATCGCGTCAAGACGACCGGCATGTTTTCCGCCAATCTCGTAACGGAGAAAATGCTGCCGCTGGCGGATTATCTGGGCAACACAGCGGGTTATGATGCGGATAAGATGCACCTGCCGCTTGCCGTCGGCAAGGGCGCGGCGCTGGATGTACCTGTGCTGGAGTTAAGCCCCGTATGCTTTGAACTGGAGGTACAGCAGTCCGTTGCGCTGGACAGCGGCGAGGTGTTCCTTTGCAAAATCCGCAATGTGCTGCAAAACGAAGCGCTGACCAACAAGCAAAAAACCGTGGAGCAGCGCCTGCAGGAAATCCGGCCCGTTCACACCACCTGCGGTACCTATTTCGGCTGGAACGGCCAAAACCTCGGCGCGTGGGGCGAACCGATGAAAACGCTAGGTAAACGCTGATCAAATCCCCTGTACGCTATCGTGTCATATTTTCGCCAGCTCGGGCCTGCGGAAACCTTGACGTAGCACTGCTACTACTGCGGTTTTCGCAAACCCAATCTGACGAAAATCTGGCGCATATCACACAGGCGCTTTATTCAGCGTTTACCTAGAAAAATAGCAAAACACCAAATCGTAAAATGGCATGGGATAAGCCCATGTCATTTTTAGTATCCGCCAAGAACTTCCCGATATAAATCATCGCCCGCCGCGGAGCTGTAAGGCTTGCCCTCGCGCAGCACATAGGCTTTTTGGACTGTGCCTGCGCGCTCCGCCCGCAAAAACAGCGTGTCGGGCTGATGGCGCGCATAGGCAGCTGCGGCATAGGCATACAGATGGGTGACGAATACCACGGCAACGCCGCTGTCCGTCAGCGCCCGTACCGTTATCTCCGCCATATAACGGGCGTCTGCCGGCATGGTGGTCTGAAATGTTTCGTTGAGCAGCAGCAGGCTGTGCGGGCGAATGCAATCCACAATGCTGCTAAGCTTGCGCAGCTCCACATCCAGCAGCCCCGCGTCGCGCGCCGTGTCCTCCCCGCTGGGAAAATGCGTGTAAATGCCGCGGTACAGCGGGCAGCGATACGTTTGTGCCGCGACAAACATCCCGCACTGCGCCATCAGCTGCGCCTGCCCCACGCCGCGCAGGAAGGTGGTTTTCCCGCCTTGGTTGACGCCGGTAATCACCACCAGCCGTTTTTCCCGAAACCGGACGGCGTTGCCCATGGGTATCCGGCCCTCCTGCAGGGCCAGGCCGGCGCTGCAAAGGGCGTCGCTTTCCATACCGCCGCAGGCATCGTCGATATCCGGCTCGCATAGGGGCACGCCGATAGCCCGCAGCCTGTTTTGTAAGCGGATACAGCCCAGATAGAAGCCCAGCTGAAACGATAGCGTATTAAAGAAGTCCCGCAGGCTTTTGCTAAACTCCGCCACGGTCTGCAGCAGCGGGGTTACGGCGCTTTGCACGATCTCCTCGGCATTGCGGATCAGCCCGACGCTGGACAGCGCAATGGGGATCCCCGCCTCCGTCAGCCGCCGCCTGCCGGCCATTGGCCGGGCAAGGGTGTTCAGCACGACATGGGCGGGCTTGAGGCCGTCGCCGACAGAAGCGCTCAGCGTCAGGTCGTCGGACAGCTTCAGGCTGTCAAGCATGGCAAGCCGTGCCTCCATGCGCTTGACGTTTTCAGCGGAAAACAGGCGGATGATCGTATCCGCAAGCGCTGTCACCGCGCCGCTGCCAAAGGCCGCGTGTTCCGCTGTGACTGCCGCGTGCATGCGGCGGAGGATTTTCAGGCTCTGCTTTGCGATCGTGATCTCGGTCAGCAGCTTTTTTTGCGGGGAGATAATATGGTCGTACCGCGGTTTTTGAAACTCGGCATAGCGATCGGCAGCATCCATCGCTTCGCGGGCGGACGTAAGCAGCGTGGAAAACAGCTGTGGATGCGCGGTGATATCACCGCGCACCTCCCTGCGTGCGGCGATCGCTTGTGCGTCGGTCAGCGGGGCCAGCAGCACCTGCCGGCAGGCCTGCGCGGTGCGCGCATCGCCTGCGGCCATGGCGTCAAGCAGCACATCCAGCCGCAGATCGTCCGTCAGGCCGCCTGTGCACCGGCTCGCCCCGGGTGGCGCGGGCTGAAACAACAGGTCAAACATCATGGGCGATCCGCTCCTTTACCTGCGTGTAGGTCAAACGGTATTTGGCAATCAGCGCATCCACGTGGGCATGGGTTTCCGCGGGTGCTCGCACCACGGTATACAGCCGCTCATGGCTGCCCGGCGCCACCTGTGCCACCATGCTGACAAACCGCGGGGGAATGTCTCCCGCCGTGTGCGTGACGCAGAGCACGCGCGCGCCCTTGGCCGCCAGGCCGCCGATCATACGGTCGGCCATCGTCTGTGCGTCCTGCACGGTAGTGGAAGAAAACATCTCGTTGAGCAGCACCAGGCTGCCCGCTCCGGCGCTTTGCAGGATCGGCTTGAGCTTGACCAGTTCCTCCTTCAGCCGTCCCTGCCGCGCGTCGCCCTCTTCCGCATCGCTGAAATGGGAAAAGAAACCTGTAAACACGGGCAGCTTCGCCGCGGCGCAGGGCACGGGCAGCCCAAGCGCCGTCAGCGCCGCAATCTGCCCGATGGCGCGGAGGTATGTGGTTTTGCCGGAATGGTTGGCGCCGGTGATGATGATGCCGCGCTCCGCTGCCGACAAGCGGCAGTCGCTTGGCACCACAGAAACCGGCTGCAGTGCCAGCCCCATGTCGTACGCGCCGTCGATGCAAACCGTATCGTCGTCGGCTATAGCGGGATATGTAACCGGCAGGCCGCTTTCCCGCAGGGTGCGTACGACATCCAGATAGCTGGTGTAAAAGCGGATCTCCCGGGCAAATGTGCGGATGAAAGGCTCGATTATAGCCTGCGCCTGCGCGGCCGCCGTGTGCAGCAGGGCAAACGGTTCGGGATGCTGCTTTTCCAGCGCGCCGGCAATCAGGTTGCCCAGCGGCCCGAAGGCCAGCTCCCCAAACAGACGGATCGGCTGCGGCGGATTTTGCGCGGGCGTATCCTGCAAAGGGATCAAATCATCGCGGGTTTCCCGTATCAGGTCGCCGGACGTATCGCCCGGGCAAACGAGGACCTTGCCCTTGCGGATTTTCAGGCTGAAGGAGATCGCTTCCACAGCAGCTTGGGTCTTGTGCAGCAGCGCTTCTGTTTGCCGGTATGCGGGCGTATCCGCATAGGCGCGCACCGCCCGCACAAAGGATGCAAGGCCTTCGGCCGGCAGGGGCTGCCTGTGCGCGCCGGCCAGCAGCGTCCGGATCGCGTCGCAATAGGCCACGGCGCCGTCAACGGCGTATTTGTCGGACTGGGACGCGTGGTGTACCGTTTGCCCGTCGGCTATCGTCCGCGCAGCACCTTCCACCGCGCGGCAAAAGGACAGGATGTGGTCGGCTGTGTCCGCATCCTCCAGCGCGCGCAGGATTTCCTGCCGGTAGCGCACGGTAGCGGCATCGGTCGCCAGCGCGTAGTATACCCCGTGCAGCGCATCATCGGCGTCCGGCAGCACGATATCGAGTACGGTATCCAGCCCTGTATCCGCAAAAAGCGCAGGAATCCGGGGCAGATTTGTCAAATGATGTTTGCTGACGGGAAAGGTTTTGTTCCCCCGGGTTTCAAACAGGGCATCTTTGCCCGGACGGCGGACGCACAGCGCAAGCCACGGGCAGCGTTTCGCCTGCGCCTCCTGCGCGGGCGAGGGAAACAAGATGGAATGGTAGGGCATTGGCTTCATCTCCTCAAGCTTGCAGATAAAGCATAAACCCTGACGCAGGGGCAGAGTCAAGCGTTTGCGGCACTCTGCGGCGCGCGGGGCAATCCGGCATCGGAGGCGGCGGTATGGAATTGAAGATCGGGGAATTTGCGGCGTTTTGCGATATTTCCGTGCGCGCGCTGCGCCTGTATGACCAAATGGGGCTTGTAAAGCCGCTGCGCATCGATCCGGCAACGGGCTACCGGTATTACGATCCGGAGCAGCTGCAAACGGTCAATGCGATTCTCAGCTATAAAAAGATCGGATTTTCCCTGCAGGAGATCAGGCTGCTGCTCTCGCCGCGGGCCACCTCCGCCCTGCTGATCCGGAAGCTGCGCGAAAAGCTGAAACAAAACGAAAGCAAAGCGGATATCTACCGTTATTATAATGAAAATATACAGAATATTCTGAATGCGTTTCAGGCGTCCGCGGCGCCGGACAGCGAGCAGGAGGCCGCGCTGCGGCTTTCCCGCATCGCCTGCCTGGAAAACGACAGCCTGCAGGAGGAGTTTTCGCGTATCCTGTGGCTGTAGCGGAGCCTAATCGGCGGGAATCCAGATCGACTGTGTGATATCCATAGCGGAATCCGCCTGCACGAGGGACAGGATGCGGCTTGCGTCGTCTGCCGCGGCCAATACTGGGCGAAAATCATTGTCCGGCGCGCTGCCGGAGGTTAGCACGGGGATCAGCTCGAGCTCCGTGCCCAGGTACAGGCCGTCGTCGTCAAAGTGCAGGATGGCCCGCACCAGCATGGCATCAAAGGTCTGCAGCTCCTTGGTGCCGCCGAATACCAGGTTGCCCAGGCTGTAGAGCACGGCGCAGCCGTCAATGCTGTCCACGCCCTGCACCACATGCGGGTGCGTGCCCACCACAAGGTCCGCGCCGCTGTTGGCCGCGTACTGCGCCATATTTTCCTGCTTCTCGTTGTGCGTGGGGCTGTATTCCGTACCCCAGTGGCAGGAGTAGATCACCGCGTTGCAGCCCATGTCCTTGAGCTGCTGGATATCGCGGTATACATACGCCTTGTTTTCCTCGTAGAACACCGTTTCGCGGCATCCGCCGAAGCCGATCTTGATGTCGCCCTGCACATAAACAAACAGGTTGCGGTAGCCGCAGTACTGGATGCCCGCCGCCTCCAGCGCGGCCTTTGTGCTGTCCTCGCCGCTCTGGTTATAATCGATATAGTGGTTGTTGGCAATGTTGACGCCCTCAATGCCAGCGGCTGCCAGCATTTGCGCATACGCCGTCTTGCCGCGGAAGGTATGCTGTTTTTTGCTGTTGTGGCCCTGATTGCTGTCTTGCAGGGCGCACTCCAGATTGACCAGCGTAAAATCATCCGCGGCAAACAGGTCCTCAATGCCCGAAAAGCACCAGTCCATGCCGTTATTTTCCACACAGGCGTCAAAGTTATCGGGCTCGTCGATCCATTCCTCACGCGTGCCCAGCACGCAGTCACCGCCCAGCGTGATCGTAATTTCCCTGTCCGCCGAAGCGGTTGCTGCAAATAGTAAGAAAACCATAACAAAACACCAACATCTTCGCATCGTGCGCCCTCCGTTCCAAATGAAAGACGCAAGCGAACCGGATTTGGTTTAATTGCTCAGCCAAACAATCTGTTTTTTCGCGTATTGACAAATGTCAGCGCACCCTCTAGCATATGATGCAGTTTATACCCGCCTGCAGCGCGGCGGGAGAAGCGAGGACATATGTTGCAAACGATCAGCCTTAACGGCGGCTGGACGATGAAGATCGCGGGGGAAGAAGCGACGCACGCCGCCACGGTGCCCGGCTCGGTGTATGCCGATTTGCTGGCGGACGGCTCCATGCCCGATCCGTTTTACCGGGATAATGAGCTGGGCGCGTTTCGCCTGATGGAGCATGATTTTATCTATCGGCGCACGTTTGCGCTGGCCGAGGAGGATATCACAAAGCAGCATATTGTGCTGCGGTGCGACGGGCTGGACACGCTGGCGCATGTAACCGTCAACGGTACGGCCGTCGGTGACGCGGATAACATGCACATCCGTTGGGAATGGGATGTCAAGCGCCTGCTGCGCTTCGGGGAAAACGAGATTGAGATCCGGCTTGATTCGCCCGTCAATTTTGCACTGAAGGCGGCGGAAACGATGCCTTTGTGGGGTTCCGACGACGCGACCCCGGGCTATCCGCACCTGCGCAAGGCGCACTGCATGTTCGGGTGGGACTGGGGCCCGCGCCTGCCTGACGCCGGCATCTGGCGCAGTATCGGCCTGCTGGCGTACGACGGTGCGCGGCTGACGGACGTGCATATCCGCCAGACGCATGCACACGGCGTGGTTACCTTGCGGATTACCCCCGCCATCGAGGGTGCGGGCTGCCGTTACCGTGTGCAAATCACCGCGCCGGACGGCAGCGTGACCGACGGCGGTACGTTTGACGGCGGCGATACGGCGCAGCTCGTGATAGACCATCCGCAGCTGTGGTGGCCGTCGGGCTATGGCGGCCAGCCGCTGTATACGGTGACGGTCACGCTGCTGCACGGGGAAGAAACGCTGGATGCGTGGCCGCGGCGCATCGGCCTGCGCACGCTGACGGTATCACGCGATCAAGACGCCTGGGGTGAGGAATTCTGCCACGTCGTCAACGGGGTCAAGGTCTTTGCCATGGGCGCGGACTATATCCCCGAGGATAATATCCTCCGCCGCGTCACGCCCGCGCGCACCCGCCGGCTGCTGGAGGACGCAAAGCTGGCACACTTCAACTGCATACGCGTATGGGGCGGCGGCTATTATCCCGACGACGCGTTTTATGACCTGTGCGACGAGCTGGGGCTGCTGGTATGGCAGGACTTCATGTTTGCGTGCTCGGCTTATCATCTTACGCCGGCGTTTGAGCGCAGCATCCGCAACGAGGCCGTGCAGAACGTGCGCCGCATCCGCCATCACGCGTGCCTGGCGCTATTGTGCGGCAACAATGAAAACGAGATGTTCATGGCCGATACGATGCACGCGGCCGACAATCCCATCACGCCGGAGCAGCGCGCGGACTACGTTAAGATGTTTGAGTACATCCTGCCGCAGGTTTGCCGCGCCGAGGCACCTGATACCTTTTACTGGCCGTCGTCGCCGTCATCGGGCGGAGCGTTTGACGGCCCCAACGACGAAAACCGCGGCGATGTGCACTACTGGGACGTGTGGCACGGCAACCAGCCGTTTCAGGCGTTCCGCAGGTATCATTTCCGGTACGCGTCGGAGTTCGGATTCCAGAGCTTTCCCTGCCTGGCAACGGTGGAAAGCTTTACCCGGCCCGCCGACCGCAACCTGTCCGCCCGCATCATGGAGCACCATCAGCGCAATCGTACGGCCAACGGCAAGATCATCAACTATCTTATCGACACCTATCAGGTTCCGCTGACGTTTGACGATCTGCTGTATTGCTCGCAGCTTTTGCAAGCCGATGCCATCCGCTGCGGGGTGGAACACTTCCGCCGCCACCGCGGGCGCTGCATGGGCACTATTTACTGGCAGCTGAACGATTGCTGGCCGGTGGCTTCGTGGGCATCCGTCGATTATTATGGCCGCTGGAAGGCGCTGCACTATGCGGCCAAGCGGTTTTTCGCGCCGGTGATGATCTCCGCGCAGGAGGAGGGCGAGCACACGCAGCACCCCATGGTCAACACCTTCCGCAGGGAGCCGGTGCGCTGCTCCGTGCGCCTGAACGTGGCGAACGAGCAGCGCACGCAGGTACGGGGCGTTGTGCGCTGGGCGCTGCGGGACGCGCAGGGTGCCGTGCTGCGGGAAGGGAAACAGCCGCTGACCGTCGCACCGCTGTCCGCCGTATGGCTGGAACCCGTTGCGCTTGCGGATGCATCCGCCACGGAGCACTACATTAGCTATTCGTTTGCGGTGGACGGCACAGCGGTCAGCGAAGGCTGCGCGCTCCTGTGCGCGCCCAAACACTTCGCGTTTGCCGATCCCGGGCTTGCCGTATCGGCGGCGGACGGATGGATTACCGTGCATGCCGACGCCTTTGCCAAGTCCGTATACATCCAAAGCGACGATCCCGACCTGCTGCTGTCGGATAACTTTTTTGATATGAACCCCGGGGAAAAACGCGTACAGATCCTGCGCGGCAATGCGGAGCAGGTGCGCGTGCGCAGCGTGTACAGCATCCAAACCCTGTAATATGACACAAAACAAATAATACTGTTTTGCTCCGCCGTAAGCCGTCCCGGGAAAACAGCAAAATAATCCGGTGCTTTTAACGCCGAATGCCGAATTGATTGTTGCAATTCGGCATTTTTCTGCTATGATGGTATATGTTAGTAGTGACTAACTGAAAGGATGAACGCCTGCATATGACCCTGAATGATTTATCCATCGGCCAGAAGGCCAGGATCGTCGCCGTAGGCGGGGAAGGTACCCTGCGGGACCGGCTGTTGGATATGGGCCTGACGCCCCATACCGAAGTGATGATCCGCAAAATCGCGCCCATGGGCGACCCGATTGAAATTGTGCTTCGCGGATACGAGCTTACCCTCCGCGTAGACGATGCCCAGAAGATCGAAGTGGAAACGGATTCAAACCCTTAACACGAACGGCTTGCCGGAAAGATTTGTATTCGTATAAGGAGGGTATCCGATTATGATCTTTGCATTGGCCGGAAACCAGAACTGCGGCAAAACCACGCTGTTTAACCAGCTGACCGGCTCCAACCAGCATGTGGGAAATTTTCCGGGCGTTACGGTGGAGCGCAAGGAAGGCGTGATCCGGGGCCATAAGGAAGCGACCGTGGTCGATCTTCCGGGCATTTACTCGCTTTCGCCCTATTCCAAGGACGAAATCGTTACCCGCGATTACATCCTCAACCAACATCCCGACGCCATTATCAACATCGTGGACGCGATGAACATCGAGCGCAATCTATACCTGAGCATGCAGCTGATTTCGCTGGGCGTGCCCATGGTGATTGCGCTTAATATGATGGACGAAATGCGTTCCAACGGCGGAACCATCAAGATCGAAGAGATGGAAAAGGTGCTGGGCGTGCCCGTCATCCCGATTTCCGCCAGCAAAAATGAGGGCATTGATGAGCTGATTGAAACCGTATTATCGGTTGCCAAGCAGCAAAAAAAGCCTGTGGCGCAAGACTTTTGCGAGGGCGCGGTGCACCGCACGATCAACGCCGTCAACCACCTGATAGAAGATCATGCCGAGCGCATCAAGGTTCCGCCGATGTTTGCCGCCACCAAGCTGATTGAGCGGGACCAGCCGATCGAAAACGCGCTGGAGCTCAACAAGCACGAGCTGCATACCATCTCGGAATGTATCGAGGAGATGGAAAAGGAAACCGATACCGACCGCAAGGCCGCGATTGCCGACATGCGGTATTGTTTTATCGACAAGCTCTGCGCCAATACGGTGGTCAAGCCCTCCGAAAGCAAGCAGCAGCGGCGCAGCATCAAGATCGACAATATCCTCACCAATAAGTACCTTGCCATTCCGGCGTTTATCGCGATCATGGGGCTGATCTTCTGGCTGACGTTCGGCGTGATCGGCAGCTATTTGAGCGATCTGCTGGCCGTAGGGATCGATAATTTAAGCGCGCTGGTATCAGGCGGGCTGACGCAGGCGGGCGTGAACCCCGTGGTGCGCTCGCTGCTGATCGACGGCGTGTTTGCCGGCGTGGGCACGGTGCTTTCGTTTGTGCCGACCATTATTATTATGTTCTTATTCCTGTCGCTGCTGGAGGACACCGGCTACATGACGCGCATCGCGTTTGTGATGGACAAGCTGCTCAGAAAGATCGGCCTGTCCGGCCGCAGCATTGTGCCGATGCTGGTCGGGTTTGGCTGCTCGGTGCCCGCCGTGATGGCCACGCGTACCCTGCCCAGTGACCGCGACCGCAAAATGACCATTCTGCTGACGCCGTATATGAGCTGCTCAGCCAAGCTGACAATCTACGGCATGTTTTCCATGGCGTTTTTCCCGCAGCATCGGGCGCTGGTGATGATCACGCTGTATGTGCTGGGCATCGCCATCGGCATCCTGGCGGGATGGATTATCCATAAAACCGTGTACAAGGGCAATCCGGTGCCCTTTGTAATGGAACTGCCCAACTACCGGCTGCCCAGCCTCAAGTCCACCGGACTGCTGCTGTGGGAAAAGACGAAGGATTTCCTCTCCCGCGCCTTTACGGTGATCTTTTTGGCGACGCTCGCCATCTGGTTTTTGCAGTCCTTTGATGTGCGCATCAATCCCGTGGCCGACAGCTCGCAGAGCATGCTGGCGGCAATCGGCCGCCTGATCTCTCCTGTGTTTGCGCCGCTTGGCTTCAACGACTGGAAAGCCTCCACCGCGCTTTTAACCGGTTTTGCGGCCAAGGAAACGGTTATCAGCACCTTTGCGGTGCTCACCGGCGCGGGCGCCTCGGCACTGCCGACGGCGCTGTCCACGATCTTCACGCCGCTGACCGCGTTTGTGTTTTTGGTGTTTACGCTGCTGTATACGCCGTGCGTGGCGACCATCAGCGTGGTCAAGCGGGAGATGAACAGCGGGCTGAAAGCGCTGGGCGTTGTGGCAATGCAGACCGGCGTCGCCTGGGTGGTGGCGTTCCTGTTTTACCGGGTCTGCCTGCTGTTTGGCGGATGGTTTGGCAGCTCGCCCCTGCACACGCTCGATTTTATCCTGCTTGCGGCGGTGGCGGTGCTTGCGGTATACACCGCGGCGCGTGCCGCAAACCAGCGGGGCAGACGCTGCCGCGGCTGCAACGCCTGTGCCTGCGGCGATGCATGCGGCAGGGGACAGGGCAGAGGGCAAGGCAGAGGCCAGGGCGGCGGCCGCAGAAGGCGGCGGCGCTGGCAGCAGGATGAAAACGGCGATTGAGACCGCCGGATATTCCGATAACGAAATCAAAAAAAGCTCCGCAGCGTACGGTTACGCTGCGGAACTTTT
>DAOPIR010000034.1:0-19024 GCA_035399245.1 Candidatus Limiplasma sp. | reverse complement strand
GCTGGCAGACCGCGAAAAAGGTGTGGAATGGCTGATCAGCAAGCATGTGGACGGCATAATTTTAATGGGCTCTACCTTTGTGGAGGATCACGATGAAGGCAACCAGTACCTGCGCAATGCGTCCAAGCATCTGCCGCTTGTGCTGCTGAATGCATCCTATGCTTTTGAGAACATTTATAGTGTGCTTTGCGATGATTACCATGCCACGATGAACGCGACGCAGTACCTGATCAATCAGGGCAGAAAAAATGTGCTGTACCTTTATCATAACCGCAATTACAGCGGGTTGAAAAAACTGTCCGGCTATAAAGCGGCAATGAAAAACGCGGGGATACCGCTTCAGGATAAGCTGATTCAGTTTTACACGGAAGACAAGATGAGCATTCCCGATATCCGTGATTATCTGCGCAGTATCGTTAAAAAGGGCGTGCAGTTTGACGCCGTAATGACCTCAGAGGATGTGCTGGCTGTCGGTGCGTTTAAGTATGCGCACATCGTGGGACGCAAGGTGCCGGATGATTTGCAGATTATCGGCTACAACAACTCATCGTATTGCCTGTGCTGCGAGCCGGAGCTGTCCAGCGTGGATAACAAGCTGGAGATGCTGTGTGAGCAGTCGGTTTCCACCCTGGTTAAGGTACTCTCGGACGAAAGCGTACCGCAAAAGACCGTATTTATGGGTGAGCTTGTGCTGCGTGGCAGCACCTGCTGATCTTATCGCAGGCAAAACGGTGCAAGCGGCAGGCCGTTTATACCGAAAACATTCACCTTTCCATAGTTGACCCACGCATACCGGACAAACCGCGGCTGCGGAACATCGGCCGATGACACACGGATGACCGTACCAGCGATTTCGGCATGGGAGGGATAATACACTTCATCCTCTCCGGCAAGCTCAAACAGCCGGGGGGATTTTTCATTTTGGAGGGCTGAGGATACCTGCACGATCAGGCTGCCGCTTTCGGCACGCACGTTCAGTGCACGCGGACTTTCGCATACCACATCCCGATGGTACACTACGTACAGCGCCTGCAGGCACAGACGTTTTGCAACGGTTACCTTATCCTGCGGATGGATGTCGTTCTCTTCGCCGCCGTCGATCATTACGGCAAGGCCCGTGTTGCGCATATCATGGTAAACCTGTTCCTGCGCTTGACGGATCAATGCCCAGCTGGTTCGCGAAAGATCATCCCGCTGCTCAAACATCGGCAGCTGCACGTTTAGAAACGGCAAATCTGGATCCACAAACAGATCGCGCCACGACGCGATCAGCGCCATCAGCATCGCGCGGTACAGCTGAGGACGCATATAGTCGGATTCCCCCTGATAATACAGAAAACCCGTAATCGTATATGGCGCAATGCGCTTGACCATGGTCTCGATCAGTCCACAGGGGCGATAGGCGGCCTTGCGGCCTTCCGGCGGCGGCCACGGGCATGGACCGAGCGCGGCAATAAAATCGTTCCAGGTAACAGACGGGTTTTTCGCTTTCATCGCATCCGCTTTGGCAGACCATGCAGCGTGCGCGGTTTGCTGTGCTGCAAATTCGGCGTCATACTGTGCGTCTGTTTTATTTTTATTGCGTTCCCGATAATCATCCAGATAGGATTTGCCGCCGGTTACGGCGGACAGGGCAGTTTCATCCAACCACGATGTTATGGAGGTCCCGCCAAGATAGCAGTCGATAATCCCGATTGGAACTTTGAGTTCAGATTGCAGATTAACGGCAAAATGAAACGCGAGCGCGCTGATATCGCCGCAAGCACCAGGGGCAACAGCCCGCCAGAATGTATTCCGCTCTTTTGTAAGCGTTTCTTCATCCAAAAATGATTGAACGGGATAATTGCAGTAGCGGATAGACGGATAGTCGGCCTGCGCCGCATAGGCGTCCCCGTTTGCGGTCTGTACAAGCTGCATTTCCATATTGCTCTGCCCACCGGCAAAATACACATCACCGATCAGGATATCCGAAAAGGTTAATATTGATTTACAGTCGGTTACCGTCATCGTGTAAGGCCCGCCGGATGGGACCGGTGGCAGGATAATTTCGAAATTCCCCTTGACAGCCGCCGCGGAAACGATATGATCATGAATAGAAACGGTAACGGTATCACCGCTGTGGGCTTTACCGAATATCCGCACATTTCGATCACGGCACAGGACCATATGGTCGCTGAAAATAGGTGCAAGCCTGAGCGTTGATTGCAAAGCGATTCCCTCCACAGCATTATTCATTGTTATTATAATCCGCATCATGGAATTTGAAAATACTATTCACGAAAAGCGAATTTAATACATCTTGTGCTATTGACGAAGTACTGCCTCAACTGCTAGAATAAGTTTTGTTTGATTTTTATGAATGGAGGGGTTCAACGGATATGGATACGAAATTCATTTTTGTTACAGGCGGGGTTGTTTCGTCGCTTGGGAAAGGTATCACCGCCGCATCGCTTGGACGGTTGCTCAAGTCAAGAGGCTTACGTGTATCCATGCAGAAGTTCGATCCGTATCTCAATGTCGACCCCGGAACGATGAACCCCTATCAGCACGGGGAAGTATTTGTAACCGACGACGGGGCCGAGACCGACCTCGACCTCGGCCACTACGAACGTTTTATTGACGAAAGCCTTACGCAGGCTAGCAATGTAACCAGTGGACGCGTATATAAAACCGTTATCGACCGCGAACGCAAGGGCGAGTATCTTGGAGCAACCATCCAGGTAATCCCGCACATCACCAACGAAATCAAACGAAACATTCTCGCCGTCAGCCGCACCGAAGCTGCCCCTGACGTCGTAATTACAGAAATTGGCGGAACGGTAGGCGACATAGAGAGCCTGCCGTTTCTTGAGGCTGTACGCCAAATGCGCGCGGAGGTCGGCCGGGAAAACTGCCTGTACCTGCATGTGACACTGATTCCGTACCTAAACGCAGCCGGCGAGCTGAAAACCAAGCCTACCCAGCACAGCGTGAAAGAATTAAGCGGGATCGGTATCGCACCGGACATCCTGGTGTGCCGCAGCGACCACGAGCTGCCGTTTGAAGTACGCGAAAAAATCAGCATGTTCTGCAACCTGCCGGTGGAACGGGTATTCCAGAACCTTAACGCAAGCTCGCTGTACGAGGTACCGCTGATGCTGCACGAGGAAGGGCTGGACCAACAGGTGGTAAAGCTTCTGGAGCTGCCGGACAAACCGGCGGATCTGGACGAGTGGCGCGCGATGGTGAAACGCCAGATGGAAAGTGAAGATACGGTAACCATCGGGCTGGTCGGCAAATATGTTGAGCTTCCGGATGCATACCTGAGCGTGGTAGAGGCACTGACGCACGGCGGTATATTCCATGGCGTGAAAGTTAAGGTGAACTGGATTTCCGCCGACGGCGTAACGCCGGAAAATGTTGAAGAAAAGCTGGCGGGCGTCAGCGGCATTGTGGTGCCGGGCGGCTTTGGATCCCGTGGACTGGAGGGCAAAATGCATGCCATCCAGTACGTGCGCGAACACGGTATTCCGTTTTTGGGGCTGTGCCTTGGCATGCAGATGGCGGTGATTGAGTTTGCACGCCATGTACTGGAAATGCGCGATGCGCATACCAGCGAGGTGGATCCGCATACCACCTATCCGGTTATCGATCTGATGGCCGGCATGGACCTGGAGAACCTCGGCGGCACGATGCGGCTTGGCAAGTACCACTGCATCATTACCCCGGGCACGAAGAGCGAAAAGGCGTACGGAACCAACGATATCTGGGAGCGCCACCGTCACCGCTATGAGTTCAACAATGAGTACACGGACCGGTTTACGGCCGCCGGCATGGTGATCGCTGGCCGCAATCCCGAGCGTGATCTGGTGGAAATTGTTGAGCTGCCGAACCATCCCTTCTTCGTAGGCGTGCAGTTCCATCCGGAACTGAAAAGCCGCCCCAACCGTCCGCATCCGCTGTTCCGCGATTTTGTCGGCGCTGCCGTAAAGCAATCGCAAAAAGAAGCAGAATAAGGATTTGTAATCATAAACCGCTGCATCATTCAAATGCAGCGGTTTTAATATGCGAAAAAGCAACGTAGTATGGGCTAATCGTATCCCCGCTCCTGATCATAGGCTTCCCATAGCGGCTGGTAAACGCTTACCGCGATGTTGTGCTCCTCCAGCGTTTTGGAAAACGCCAGCTCGCCCGATTCCGGATCCTTGGCGCAAAAGTACAGATATTGCTCTGCGACATACTGCGAATCGGGATAGAGCGCCGCGTAAATCGCATCCTCCGACGGATTGCAGATCGGGCCCAGCGGCAATCCGGTATGGGTATAGGTATTGTACAGGGAATCAACAGCCAAATCACTGGTCGTAAGCACCAGGCGGCTCTCGCCGGTGATGTAGTTGATGGTTGCGTCGCTGCCAAGCTTCATACCAGACTTGAGACGATTGTAAAATACGGCCGATACCTTGGAAAAATCATCCGTCTTGGCTTCTTTCTCAATCATCGAAGCCAGGATAAGCACCTGGTCCATAGTCATGCCAAGCTCCTCCGCCCGCTGCTGATAAGCATAATCAAGCACCACGTCGGTTTGATCCAGTAGCTTTTTCAATATGGCGGTTGCAGTGGTATCGGTGTATACCTCATAGGTATCGGGCGCCAGATAGCCTTCCAACAGATACCTGCGCTGAGACACGTTTGCGGTTTCCAGCTCGTCTGCAATAAAGTAGTAATCCGATAATCCGTCGCCGGACTTGCAAAGCGAAAGGAACTCCGCAGCATCGGATAGAACGCCCTGTTCCACCAGCATGTCGGCAATATCGGTCACCGTCCAGCCGGGGATGACGGTGATCATAGCCGTCAGCGGTTTTCCGTCTCCGGTGGTTAACAGCTCCGCGATTTCAAAGACATCCATGTCCTTTGTGATCAGGTAATCGCCTGCCTGTATCTTTTGGCCGAAGCCGATAAAATCACAATAATACTTGAATACCGAGTGATTGCGAATAAGACCCGCTTCCTCAAGATTGGCCGCGACACGAGACAGGCTTTGCCCGTTTTCGATAGAAAACGCAATCTCGGTTTGATCCTGCGGATCTACCGCGCTGAAATATTTCTCGTTGATGGTATTGTACAGACCCGATAATAGCCCGAACACTAAAACAAGGGCCGCAACTATGATCAAAATAGATCGCAGCAGCCGCCAAAGCGCGTTATACCAGTAAAAACCGTATTTGCGCTCCTCCTGCTTAAGGGCAGGATCATATGGGGAATGGTTTCGGTGTCGGTTGGCCATGCGTCCTCCTACATGCCGGGCAATTTTATCTCAAGGTCCGCCGCCTGTGTGATGGTTTGAAATACCTCACTCATCATCTGCTGCAGGCGAATCTGCGCCAGAAAATACTGTGATATGGAACCGTTCATCATCAGCAGGGCGGAAAGCTGCTGAAACCGCTGCACATCCTCCTGGGTGGAATCAGCGCCCGTGACAGCGGCCATTTGCAGCTTTGTCTGCAGGCGCTGATATTCATTGATCAGCACCTTGTTGGTTTCATCGGCCATTACGGCATCCTTAAGCTGTTTATAGGCTTGATATTCATCACTTTGGCGGATGGCCGCCGCCAGTTGATCCGATGCGGCTTTAATGTCGGGATATGGCATAGTTTACTCCTTGTTTAAGCGGTGTACGATTGCAGTATGGTACCGTCAAACGCTTTGATTTCAAACAACGATTGATCCCAGTCAAGCGTCATATAGCTTTTGGGCTGGTTTTGGAAAGGCAGCGCGGAGGAACCGGGATTGATATAGGCAATTCCCTGATGATCTTCTACGGTATGGATATGCGTATGGCCGTGGATAAGCAGATCGCCCGGGCCGATAGGCGGCAGGCTGTGGATGTTAAACAGATGACCGTGCGTAAGAAATGCGATTTTATTGTTTTTCAGCGGCAGCAACGTATAATCCGCGCTGATGGGGAAGTTGAGCACCATCTGATCCACTTCCGAGTCGCAGTTGCCGCGCACGGAAATTGGTTTTACAGCAAGCGCGTTCAGCGCTTCGGCAACCGATTTGGGATTGTAGCCATCAGGCAGGGGATTGCGCGCACCGTGATAGAGCAGGTCGCCAAGCAAAATCAGGCGATCGGCTTTTTCAGCTTCGTAACAAGCAAGGATATTCTTACAGGCGTCAAAGGATCCGTGAATGTCACTGGCAAAAAGAAATTTCATGTAATCCTCCTTATTCTATATCCAGCTCCAGCGTAACAGGGCAATGGTCGCTGCCCGGCACCTGGTCGTCGATATCGGCGTTAGCTATTTTGGAAGCTAAACGTTCGCTCACCAGAAAATAATCAATGCGCCAGCCGATGTTGCGGTCGCGGCTCTTCATCATATAGGACCACCAGGAATACCGGTCTATTTCATCGGGATGCAGCCGGCGGAAGGTATCGATAAAGCCACGGGAAAGCAGCGTGGTCATCTTCTCGCGTTCCTGCGGAGTAAAGCCTGCATTGTTGACATTGGTCTTTGGATTTTTCAGGTCGATCTCCTGATGCGCAACGTTCATATCGCCGCAGACAATCACCGGCTTTTTGGCGTCCAGCGACTGCAAATAATCGGCAAAGGCGTCCTCCCATACCATGCGATAGTCAAGGCGCAGCAGTTCGCGCTTGCTGTTAGGCGTATAGACCGTGACCAAATAGAAGCCTTCATATTCCAACGTGATAACCCGGCCTTCGTGATCATGCTCATCAAGCCCGAGGCCATAGGCAACGCTTAGCGGCGTGTGCTTGGTAAATATCGCCGTACCGGAATATCCTTTCTTTTCCGCACTGTTCCAAAATACCTGATACCCCTCGGGATTCAGCTCGATCTGGTGCGGCTGGAGCTTGGTCTCCTGTATGCAAAAGAAGTCGGCGTCCACGCGGTTGAAGTAGTCCATAAATCCCTTGGTTATACAGGCTCTCAGCCCGTTTACATTCCATGAAATCAGTTTCATCGGATTTCTCCTCACTCCAAAATTGGCACACTCATCATAGCATATTTCCGCTATGGCAACAATCGAGCACAGACAGTTTTTACAGCGTCATTTTCCCACGCAGAAGGTGGAAAATATCTCATCCAGCAGCTTTTCATCCACGCTTTCGCCGGTGATTCGCCCCAGCAGCCACAGTGCTTCCCGCAGATCAACAGCGATCAGGTCCAGTTGGACGCCGGCTTGGATAGAGGCAATCGTTTGCGAAAGCTTATCGGCTGCCTGCCGTGCCAGCGCCATATGCCGCTGATGGGTCAGCATCTCCTCGCGGGGCTGGGCAAGGAATTTGCTGAGATAGGCAAGCACCTGCTGAATTCCCGTGTTGTTTTTCGCGGAAATCGACAGCACAGGCGCATGGCTGGAAACAGCGGCGATTTGCGCTGCGGTGATCACAGGCGGCTTATCCTCCTTGTTAAGCAGCACGGCGCAGGGACAGTGCATATCGGACTGGAGCAGCTGTGTTTCACTCTCGTACAGCGGCTTGGTCGCGTCAATCAGCAAAAGCGCAACATCCGCCGTATCAATCACTTGCCGAGCGCGCTGCACGCCGATTTGTTCAACCACATCCTCGCTTGCGCGCAGGCCTGCCGTATCCATCAACAGCACCTGAAACCCGTTCAGGCTGAAACTGCCCTCCAGCACGTCGCGTGTAGTGCCCGGAACATCGGTTACAATGGCACGCTCTTCGCTGAGCAGGGCGTTAAACAGCGTACTCTTGCCGGTGTTTGGCGACCCGCACAGAGCCACGCGCAGCCCGCTGCGCAGGATGCGGGCGGATCGCTCATCCGCGGCGGATTGCAGGGTTTCAGCAAGCGACGTCAAGCCGCTTAGCAGTGTGGCAACGGCTTCTTCTTCGGTTATTTCATCGGGATAATCGATAAACGCTTCCACACCGGCGATCAGCTGGATAAGCCTGGTTTGCGTGTCCTTTAAAAAGCGGCTGGTACCGCCCGCCAGCAACGTTTCCTGGCTCTTCAACGCGGCCTGGGAGCGCGCACCGATAATCCCCATCACAGCTTCCGCCTGGGCCAGGTCAATCCGGCCGTTCATAAAGGCACGCCGTGTAAACTCGCCGGCTTCGGCCGGGCGTGCGCCATGCGCCGTCAGCAGGTTCATAACGACGGAAGCGGCGGCATATCCGCCATGGGTATGGATTTCACACACATCTTCCTTGGTATAGGTGTGCGGAGCATACATCACAACGCCCATCGCTTCATCCATTGGCTCGCCGTTTGAACCGGCAATATGCCCATGCATCAGCAAATGATCGGGATACGGCGGTTGTTTTGCTGTGCGGAACACGGCGGAAAACAAATCAACCGCCTGATCACCGCTGATGCGCACAATCGCAATCCCGCCTTCTCCCATGGCGGTTGCAACGCCTGCAATGGTATCCGACACCGATCCTCACTCCCCAAAACTATCATTCTGTGCTATCATATCATACAGGAGAAGGACAACGCAAAAGGAGGGATGCGCATGCCGGATATTCGCGTGATTACGGCACGGCCGCATCGTCTTTTACAGCCGTTGATCGAGCGGATCGGCACGCGGTATCATAGCGGGAAACCCTGCGTGCTGCTTGTTCCCGAACAGTTTACGCTGCAGGCGGAAAAAGAAATAATAGATCGGCTGCGCCTAAAGGGCATGTTCTCCATCGAAGTCATTTCGCCGACACGGCTTACGCACCGTGTGATGGAAGCCGTGGGCACGGATGAGCGCGTACCGCTTTCGACGGCAGGACAGCAGATGGCGGTAAGCTATGCGCTGGAAACCTGTGCCGAGCAGCTGCACTATTACCGCGGATCGGTTTCCCGCCGCGGGTTTACGCAAAAGCTGACGGCGCTGATCACCGATATGAAGCGCGGCGGTTTGCAGCCGGAAACGCTTAAGGATTATGCCGATACCCTGCCAGACGGTATGCAAAAGGAAAAATTCGCGGATCTTGCCATACTGTACGGTTCTTATCAGGAAATGCTGAAGGACCGCATGGGGGACAGCGACGACCTGAACGAATATATCACCAAGCATTTGGGCGAAAGCGGCCTGATGCAGCACCAGCATGTGTTTGTGTACGGCTTTGATGCGATGGCGGAGCAGCTGATTGTGCTGCTATGCGCGATCGCCGCACAGTGCGACAGCCTGACGGTCGGCTTGATCAACGATAGCGCGGGTGCATCGGATGCGGATATCTATCTGCCGGTACGCCAAAGTGTGGCAAGGTTTCGAAAGGCTCTGGAGGAAAACGGACTCGGGTTAAAGGAAGAACCGCTCCCGCGGGAATCGCTGCACAGTACCCATGCCATTGAACATCTGGATCAAATGCTGTTTGCCCATCCGCAGCATCCTTTTACAGGAGAAAACGACAGCGTTTTTCTGTCACAGTTCAACGCCCCCTTTGAAGAGGCAACCGCCGCCACCCGCCAGATTATGCGCCTGTGCGAACAGGGAATGAAGCTGGAGCGAATCGCAGTGCTGTATCCCGATCAAAACGGCTATCCGTTTGCGGTTTCTGCAGCACTGACCAATAGCGGGCTGCCGTATTATACCGATGAAAAGCTGCCGGCGCTGTCGCATGGACTGCCGCAGTTTATCATGGCGGCGCTGCGTGCCATGGCAGATAATTATCACAGTGACGATGTGTTTGCCCTGATGAAAACGGGTTATGCGCCGGTAACCTTTGAAGAAGCCTGTACTTTGGAAGGCTACGCACGCGAGTTCGGCATCAATTACGGACGATGGCTGAAACCCTTTACAAAGGGCGAAGAAAGCGTATGCAATTCCTGTGAGCTGCTGCGCAGAAAGGTTATACAGCCGTTGATCAAGGCGCGAGAAGCGATCATCTCCGCGCGTGATACAACGCAGTCATTGCAGGCCATAATGAATCTGTTGACAGATATTAATGCGTATCATACGCTGCAAACAGAGGAAGAAGCGCTGCTTGTGGAAAATCTGCTGGTACGCGCTGGCCAAAACAGCCAGATGTGGCAAACGGTTTTGGATCTGTTGGATCAGCTTTTTATCCTGTCTGATGGCAAGCGTATTCCGCTTAACCACATTGTGGATCGCTTTACATGCGGATTTGCCGCTGTTTCGCTTGCGGCGCTGCCGCCTGCGGCCGGTATGCTGCATACGGGCGTGCTGGGGCATTACCTGTCCGGCGAGATGGATGCGGTATTTCTGCTGGGAATGAACGACGGCATTCTTGCCCGAAGCTCGGAAAGCCTGATCACCGAAGAAGAACGCGCACAGGCACAGGAACGTACCCGGTCATTTTTAGGTATGACGGAGGAGAGCCGGCTGTTATTTGCCAAGCTGGATATCAAGCGTGCAATGACGCTGCCCAAACAGCGGCTTTATCTCAGCTATGCCAAAACCGATCCGGCAGGCAATACGCTTCAGCCGTTGGATTTGGTAACAGATATGGAAGAAGGACTTTTTGAAAGCATTCCCGATATCAACGGCCACACAGACGAGCTTCCGATTTCCGCGCCGCAGGCAATGGCAGCGCTCAGCGATATGCTGCGCGAGTATGCGGACGGCGACGAATCGTTGCTGCCGGAAATCTGGAAAAAGCGCTTGGCAGCATTGCTGCTGTCTCCCGCAACAGCTATGCCGGCTATTCAGCTGATGCGCGCCGTTGGCTTTCGGGTGGAGACATTGCCGCTTGCGCAGGATCTGGCCGCCAAGCTATTTGGCGATCGAACGCTGTCCGTCAGCAGGCTGGAGGAATTTGCAGCCTGTCCGTTCCGCCACTATATCACGTACGGTTTATGTCCGCAGGAGCAAAAAGACTGGGAGATATCACCCATCGAAACAGGCAACTTCTTCCACAGCTCCCTGCAAAGCTTTGCAATGATTGCATCGCAGCATCCGCAGTTTCCGCATATTCCCAAACAGGAAATCGAACAGATGGCGGAGGAAGCGTCTGCGCCGCTGATTCAAACGCTGAAGCAAGGCCCGATGGGCGACGGTCCCCGCAGCCTGGCAGCGCTGGATCAGGCGACGCGCGTGCTGCACCGTGCCTGTGAAACCGTGACCGATCATCTGGCTGCGGGTGAATTTGCCGTTGATCGGGCGGAAGCACAGTTTGGTTACCCGGGCAAGGATAGCTTTCCACCGGTTATGCTGACTCTTTCCGATGGCACGCAGATCACGCTGCATGGCCGTATCGACCGGATTGACAGCTATCATACGCCAGAGGCGGACTATCGCCGTGTGGTGGATTACAAAAGCGGACCGTATGCGACGCTTGATGCGGCGGAGCTGTGGCAGGGCACGCAGCTGCAGCTGATGCTGTATCTGGATGCGGTAACCCAAAATGCGGGCAAGGCAAAACCGGCCGGCGCGTTCTATTTTCATCTGATCGATCCGCTGGCAAAGACCGACAGCGATCAGCCCGATACCGTGCGGGCGGACATCCAAAAACAGCTGCAAATGGATGGAATCACCCTGGCGGAGCCTGCCGTGCTCCACGCCATGGACAGCGGTGAGGAAGCCGTGTCCATTCCAGCGGCTGTAACAAAAACCGGTACGATGCGCAAAAACGCCAAGGTTTTGGATGCCGATCATTTAAGCGCTTTGCTCCGGCATGCCAGACAAAAAGCGACACAGTTTTCCCAGCAAATGCTGGATGGCGATATCGCAATCCGGCCGATCCGCCATGGGCAAAAGGATAGCTGTACCTATTGCGATTACCATGCTATCTGCGAATATGATCCGCTGGCACGCGGAGCGCAGGGTCGGGAGATATTCAACATGACGCTGGAAGATCTTGCCCTGCACCTGGACAGGGAAGCTGGCCGCGATACGGAAATCTGATCTTTGCCGCTGCGATAACAACACGCTTCACGATTGGACAAACATAGCCCAAAACGGTATAATCAATCCTTGCAATACGGGGTGAGGGAGGACTGCGGTTGAAGCGCGAGATCAAACGAATACCGGTCATGATTGCGGCAGTGTTTGCCGTTTTCGTGCTGCTTGGCGCCGCTTCAGTCCCGGCACTGGCGGAGGATACCGCCGAAGTTGTCTATTATATTGCGCCAACTCTCCCCGCAGGTGTAGCGGAATACGATGCGAATTATCCGGAGGATTTGGTCGCTGACCAACTGTACGCAAAATCAGCCATCCTGATTGAAGCGGAAAGCGGAACTGTGGTCTTTGAGAAAAATGCAGATAATAAAATGTATCCGGCATCGACGACGAAGATCATGACGGTATTTTTAGGAATCGTAAAAGGTGACTTGAGCTCCACCGTTACGGCGAGCAGCGCCGCGCTGAATATTCCAAGCGGTTATTCCACCATCCCCATGGAAGTCGGCGAAACAATCAACTTTCAGGATCTCCTGTACGCCACAATGGTACGTTCCGGCAACGAAGGCGCCAATATGATCGCCGAGGCCATGGCGGGAAGCCAGGATGCGTTTGTGGAAATGATGAATGCAGCCGCGGCGAAGATCGGATGCACAGGTACGCACTTTGCCAATCCGAGCGGCATGGATGATGTAAACAACTACACAACCGCAAGGGATATGGCAAAAATTGCGCAGGAAGCGATGAAAAACGATACGTTCAGCAGTATTGCCAAAACGTATATGTACAATCTGCCAAGCAGTAACGTTCAAGGCTCCAGAGTATTGGTCGGCGACGATACCAACTGGCTCAACGCTTCGGAAGACAACGAATATTACTATCCCTATGCAATCGGCATTAAAACCGGATTTCTAAACCGTGCCGGTTACTGCTATGTGGGCGCGGCGGAAAAAGACGGGGTAGAGCTGATCTCGGTTGTATTTTACACCACCAAAAACGGACGATGGACCGATACGAAAAAGCTGATGAAATACGGGTTTACGCAGTTTGTCAGCGTAACGCCGATGGAACTGTACGAAATGAACCCAAGCGAGGTGCAGACATCGGGTTATTCGATGGAGGACAGCAACCTGGGGCTTTTGGAGCTTGGGATTCGCGCTACGGCAGACACCACGTCCGTTGAAATCGTTACAACGCAGAGCGAAGTGGAAAATATGGCCCGAAATCTGCGTGAAAATGTTCTGATCGAGTATACGCGCGAAAGTTTTGCCGCGCCGGTTACCGCCGGCGAGGTGTTCGGCACCATGACCTATTATACGGACGATGGGGATGCGATCGTATACGATCTGTATGCTACGCGTTCCATCGAACGCCGCGAAAACGCGCCCAGAACTATTGCCGAAATCAAGGAAGAAACCGACGCCGATCCCAATCCGTTCCCGCCGTTCTCGCTGGAAATGGTGTTTTTGCTGGGCTGGCCGTTCTTCCTGCTGATTGGTATCATTCTGCTGCTTCGCAGGATTTTCCGTAAGAAAACAAAGCCCGGGAAAAAGCACCATATTCCCAAGCCGAATAACCGCTATTTCCGTTGAGGTGAATCGCTTTGATAGCCCATGTGATCGTGGATGTTATCCACTCAAACGTCGCTAAGCCGTTTTCATACCTGATTCCGGAAGGAATGCAGGTTGTGGATGGTATGCGCGTTCGCGTGCCGCTTGCCCACCGGCAGGTAGACGGCATTGTGGCGGAAATTACGCAGGATTGCGATGTGCCGCCCGACAAATTGAAACCCATTACCAGTGTATTGGACACCTATCCGGCGATCCTGCCGCATATGATGGCGCTTGCCCGGGAATTGGCTAACGAGGATCATTGCCCACTGGCGGAAACGCTGCGCTTTATGCTGCCGGCCGCGATGCGTACTGGACGTACGCAGCAAAAAAAGATTGACTATTATTCGATTGCCGAGCAGGTAGATACGAATGAAGCGATCGAAAAACAGGGCCGCTCACAAAAGCGGAAGATGCTGCTGCGTGTTTTATGTGACGGTATACCGCGCACCATGGCGGAGCTTGCCCAATGGGTATCATCCCCCGGGGATGCCGTGAAAAAACTGATGCAGGACGGCTATTTGCAAAAAACGGAGCAGCAGGAAATGCGGCGGCCCTATGAGGATATGGAGCTTACGCCCAATAAGGCTCCCGCATTGACCCGGGAGCAGAAAAACGCGCTGGAAATCATGCTGCCGGATCTAAAGCGGGGCAAAGGTGCGTTTTTGCTCCATGGCGTAACGGGAAGTGGCAAAACGGAAGTTTACCTGGCCATGGTGGAAACAACCTTGCAGATGGGGAAGAACGCGATTATCCTGGTTCCGGAAATCGCGCTGACGCCGCAGATGGTACAATGGTTCCGCAACCGCTTCGGCCCTAAAACCGCGGTACTGCATAGCCGCCTGACGGACGGGCAGCGCGTGGACGAATGGCAGCGTATTCGTATGGGAGACGCCAATGTGGTGATCGGCGCTCGATCGGCCATTTTTGCACCGCTTGAAAATCTTGGCTTGATCGTGATTGACGAGGAGCATGAGCAATCCTACCTGAGCGACCGTCATCCGCGCTATGATGCGCGTAAGGTAGCCAAAAGCCGCTGCATGCGGGAAGGCGCTACGCTCCTGCTTTCCAGCGCGACACCCAGTATATTAAGCTTTGCAATGGCGCGCCGCGGCGATTATACTTTGGTTGAGATGCGCAACCGTGTGCTCAACCGCCCAATGCCTGCCGTAACCGTAGTGGATATGCGCAGCGAGCTTGCCGCGGGCAACCGTTCCATGATATCCGGCCTTTTGCAACAAAAGCTTAAGGAGTGCTTTCAAAACGGCCGGCAGGCAATGCTGTTTATCAACCGCAGAGGATATCATACCTTTGTCAGCTGCCGCAGTTGCGGGTATGTGATGCGGTGTGACCAGTGCGACGTCAGCCTGACGCTGCATCAGCCAAAGAGCGGCGAGCCGGGCGTGCTGCGCTGCCATCTGTGCGGCAAAACAGAGCGCCCGCCGGATGTATGCCCCAGCTGCGGCAGCAAGTATATCCGCTATTTCGGATGCGGCACGCAAAAAGTGGAAGAGGAAATCCATAAATTGTTTCCGAATATCAAAGCCATCCGCATGGATAACGACACCACGCAGAAGCGAGACGCGCACTATCGCATGCTGACCGATTTCCGGCAGGGAAAGGCGCAGGTGCTGATCGGCACGCAGATGATCGCCAAAGGGCTGGATTATCCCAAGGTAACGATTGTCGGCGTGATCGCGGCGGATTTGTCCCTGTTTATACAGGATTACCGCGCACAGGAGCGAACCTTTCAGCTCATTACCCAGATGGCGGGCCGCGCGGGACGGGCAGAGGACCATGGCGAGGTTATCGTACAGACCTACAAACCGGAGCATCCCTGCATCATAGCGGCGGCCGCACAGGATTACCGCGCATTTTTCGAGCAGGAATTTGCCCGCAGACGAACCGGCCTGTATCCGCCGTTTACTCAGTTTGCCAGGCTGCTTGTGGAAGGAAAAAGCGCGGATGCTGTCAGGCAGAAAAACGAAGCGCTTTTTCAAAGCATGCAGGAATATCTGGATGCCCATCCTGTGCAGAAGAAGCGCGTGCTGATGGTCAGGGCGGACGAAGCGCCGATTAAGATGATCCGCGGCAAATACAGGTATCACGTGCTGATGAAGATGTTTGACCATCCGGACGCGGAGCCGCTGCTGCAGAAGCTTACCGAACTGGCGACAGAAAGCGACGACCAGTGTCAGATATATTATGAACTTAACCCGACAACATTATTATAGGAGAATGTACAATGGCTAAACGGAAAATTGTTACAATCGGTGATGAAAAGCTGCGCAAACAAAGCAAGCCCGTTACAAAGTTCAACTTCCGCTTGCGGATGCTGCTGGATGATATGGTGGATACCATGCGGGACAATAACGGCGCGGGGCTTGCCGCTCCCCAGGTGGGCATCCTCAAGCGCTGCTGCGTGGTGGAAGTGGATGATATGCTCTATAAGCTGGTCAATCCCGAGATCATCGCGCGTGAGGGTGAGCAGGAAGGTCCGGAGGGCTGCCTGAGCGTACCCGGACGTATGGGCTACGTAAAAAGACCGCAAAAGGTAACCGTACGAGCGCAGGATGCCAAGGGTGAAACCTTTGAGGTGACCGGCGAGGACCTGTGTGCGCGCGCGTTCTGCCATGAGATCGATCATCTTGACGGTGTTTTATATATCGATATTATGGATCACGAGATCTTTGCCGATGATGAAGAGGAAGACGAAGACGAAAACGAGGAGCAGGATACATTATGAGAATCGTTTTCATGGGTACGCCGGAGTTTTCGACGCCTTCACTGCAGGCGCTGATCGACAGTACGGACGAGGTTGTGGGCGTGTTTACACAGCCTGATCGGCCCAAAGGCCGCGGCGGGAAGGTGCAGATGAGCCCTGTAAAGCAGCTGGCAATGCAGTATGATATTCCCGTATTCCAACCCAAGAAAATACGAGTGGACGGATTGGCGGATTTGCAAAAACTGGCGCCGGATCTGTGCGTCACAGCGGCGTTTGGGCAGATACTAAGCCAGGCGACGCTGGATGTACCCAAAATCGGTACCGTAAACGTACATGCTTCGCTGCTGCCGCGCCATCGCGGCAGCTCGCCTGTAAACTGGGCTATCTTGCAGGACGATGCGGTAACCGGGGTAACTACCATGCTGACCGACGCGGGAATTGATACCGGCGATATGCTGCTGAAGCGGGAAGTGTCGATAACCGATCAGGATACAGCAGGCAGCCTGCTGGAGAAGCTGTCCTGCACAGGCGCGGCTTTGCTGGTGGAAACCGTGCAACGCCTCAAAGCCGGCAACTGTTCCCGGGAAAAGCAAACCGAAGCGGATATGACCTATGATCCGATGTTAAACAAGGAAATGGGACTGTTGAATTTTTCACATATGACCCGCGCGCTGTTTTGTCAGGTGCGCGCGCTCAATCCGTGGCCGTGTGCCTATGCGCAAACCACTGCCGGAATGCTAAAGGTATGGGGTGCAAAGCCGTATGCGTTTATCCATTCCGCGGCTCCAGGCACGGTACTGGTTGCGGATGCCAAACAGGGCTTGGTTATCGCTACGGGCGATGGTGCGATTGAGCTTACGGAAATCCAAGCACCTAACAGCAAACGGATGCCGGCCAAAACATTTTTGCTGGGACGGCAGATCGCTGTAAATACACGATTGGAAGAGGCAACGATATGAAATCAAAATATCCGCCGAATGCGCGGCTGGTAGCGCTGGATGTACTGCATGATATTCATGAAAAAGGAGCGTATGCATCGCTGGCGCTTCAAAGCAGATTGCGGGAAACCCGGCTTGCGCCAAACGACCGCCGTTTAGCTACAAGTATTGTATATACAACGCTGGAAAAACAGGACCAGCTTGACTATGTTCTTGACAGCCTGATGGAACACCCGACACAGGATATTTTGATGCGCGATATCCTGCGGCTGAGTGCGTGCCAGATTCTGTTTCATGAGCGGATTCCGGAGAGCGCAGCCGTAAACGAAGGCGTCAAACTGGCAAAAATCGTAGGCAAGGACAGCGTATCCGGTTTTCTAAATGCCGTACTGCGCAATCTGGTACGGCAGAAGGAGCAGATAATATGGCCGGATCGGGAAAAGGATTTTGCGCAATATTTGCATGTCATGGGCAACATGCCGATGTGGCTGGTGAATAAGTTAATCGGTATTTACGGCAATGAAACCGCTGAAGCGATCATCATGTATCAAAAACAGGATCACAGCATGACGATCCGTCCCAATATGCTGAAGCTGACGGATGATGCGTTTGAAAAGCTGTTGAATCAAAAATCGTGGACTTGGCAGCGTGGCATTGCGCCGCATGCCTATCTGATCGGCGGAGCGGTAGAAATCGGCCTGGACGAGGATTATCAAAAGGGACTGTTTTCCATACAGGGGCAGTCCAGCATGCTTGCGGCTGAAGCCGTGCAGGTAAAGCCCGGGATGCGGGTGCTGGACGCCTGTGCCGCACCGGGCGGTAAAACAGCCTATATGGCGGAAACCATGCAGGATACGGGCCGCGTATACGCGTGGGAAGTGCATGAAAAACGCGCCGCACTGCTTACCGCAATGAAAAAGCGGATGAAGCTGGAAAACCTGCGTATCTCCATCCGTGACGCGCTTACCCCCAAAACCGATCTGGAAGGCACGCTGGACGCCGTGCTGCTGGACGCGCCTTGCACGGGATTGGGTGTGATCGGAGAAAAACCGGATTTAAAATACCGCCTGCAGGAAGAAAGCATTCCGCAGATTGTCAAAACACAGGAGCAGCTGTTGGATATGGTGTCGCGCTATGTCAAGCCCGGCGGAACGCTGGTGTACTCCACCTGCTCTATTTTGCCGGAGGAAAACGCCGATCAGATTCAAAACTTTCTGCAAAATCATCCCACTTTCTCTGTACAGCCGTTGCCTAAAACCTATCCGGAAGCATTCCGCAAAGAGCAAACCCAGCAGGGATTGCAGCTGCTGCCGTATCGGGACCATGTAGAAGGGTTTTTTATCGCCAGAATGCAGCGGCAAAGGGCGTAGCATGGAAAACAAGCATGAACTGCTCAGCGATTCGCCGGAAGCGCTGAAAGCATACTTACAATTTATGAAACAGCCGTCTTATCGCGCCAAACAGATCTTTACCTGGCTGCATAAAGGCGTGCCGTTTCAGGACATGTCGAATCTGCCCAAAGCACTGCGGGAAACCTTGCTGGGAAATACGGTGGATTTTCCGCTGAGCATTGATGGAGCCTTCGAATCCGCACAGGATGATACTGTTAAGTTTCTGTTTCGCTGTCTGGACGGCAACATTATCGAAGGCGTGCTGATGCACTATCATTATGGTTACACGCTGTGTATTTCCACACAGATCGGGTGTAAAATGGGCTGTAAATTCTGCGCCAGCACACTGAACGGCTGTGTACGCGATCTGACGGCGGGGGAAATGCTTTGCCAGGTAATCCTTGCAAACCGTTATCTGGGTGATCGCGGAATGATCGGGCACGTGGTGCTGATGGGCAGCGGGGAACCGCTGGAGAACTATGATCAGGTCGTTCGTTTTTTACGGCTGATCAACCATCCGGACGGGCTGAACATCAGTCTGCGCTC
>DAOPIR010000033.1:0-19778 GCA_035399245.1 Candidatus Limiplasma sp. | reverse complement strand
CGAGATCAACGCGCAGGTGGAGGACAGCCTGCTGGGCATCCGCGTGGTAAAATCCTTTGCCAACGAGCCTATCGAGATTGAGAAGTTCAAGCAGAACAACGAGCAGTTTATCAACATCAAAAAACGCGGCTACAACCTGATGGCGCAGTTCTCCACCTCCACGCGGATGATCGACGGCATGATGTACATCATCGTGGTGATGGCCGGCGCGATGTTTTTGATCAAAGGCGCCATCACGGCGGGCGACTATGTGGCGTTTTTGCTGTATGTGTCCACGCTGCTTACGTCCATCCGCCGTATTGTGGACTTTACCGAGCAGTTCCAAAACGGCATGACGGGCATCGAGCGCTTCTGCACCCTGATGGATGAAAAGCCCGACGTGGAGGACGCGCCCAATGCGACCGAGCTCAAGGATGTCAAGGGCGACGTGACGTTTGACCATGTCAGCTTCCATTATTCGGATAACGACCGCGATGTGCTGGCCGATATCAACCTGAAGGTGAAGGCCGGCGAGCGCGTGGCGCTGGTCGGGCCCAGCGGATCGGGTAAGACGACGCTGTGCAACCTCATCCCGCGGTTTTACAACCTGTCCGACGGGCGCATTCTGATCGACGGCAAGGATATCACCACCCTCACGCAGCGTTCCCTGCGCGAGAACATCGGCGTGGTGCAGCAGGACGTGTACATGTTCTCCGGCACGGTGTTCAACAACATTTCCTACGGCATGCCCGGCGCTACCGAGGATAAGGTGATCGAGGCCGCCAAGCTTGCCGGCGCGCACGAGTTTATCTCCGCGCTGCCCAATGGCTACAACACGTTTGTTGGCGAGCGCGGGGTTAAGCTGTCCGGCGGGCAGAAGCAGCGTATTTCCATCGCGCGTGTTTTCCTGAAAAACCCGCCGATCCTGATTCTGGATGAGGCGACCAGCGCGCTGGACAACGAGAGCGAGCGCCTGGTGCAGCAGTCGCTGGAAAAGCTGTCGCAGGGACGCACCACCTTCACCATTGCCCACCGCCTGACCACCATCAAAAACGCGGCCACCATCTGGGTGCTGACCGAAAACGGCATCGAGGAGCAGGGCACGCATAAGGAGCTGCTGAAAAAGGGCGGCGTGTACGCAAACCTCTACGCCATGTACACCGAGGAGGCATAACCCATGCGCATTGTCAAACCTACGGCGGACGATCTGCCGGCGATTTTTGAACTGTACCAGCGGGTGATCGACGATATGCACGCGCGCAGCCTGTACCAGTGGCACTGGGGCAGGTACCCCTGCGCGGCGCTGCTGGAGGAGGACATCCGCGAGGGCCGGCTGTACAAGATGACCGACAAAGAAGGGCTGGCCGGCGTGTTTGCCCTGTGCGTGGGCGGCAACGAGCCGGAGTACCGGGACGTGGACTGGCAGCTGGGCGATAACCCCGTGTGCCTGCACCGCATCGCCGTGCATCCCAGCCGCGCCGGCAAGGGCTACGGCAGGCAGGCCGTGGACTTTGCCAAGGCCTATGGCAAAAGCATCGGCTGCGACGCCTTTCGCGCGGATACCTATGCCGAAAACGACCGTGCACTGCGGTTTTTCGCCGGCGTTACGGTGCGCGAGGCCGGTACCTTTACGCTGGAGGGCTTCGATAAAATGTATCACTGCTTTGAAATCTCCCTGTAGGAGGAAAATGATTGCTTAACACCAACCGCCGCCGCTTGGCGACTGCCGCAGCCTGGGGGATGCTCGTTCTCACGCCGTTTCTGGGCGTGGGGATCCTGTCGCTGATCCTCGGCAAGAACGGCTTTGCGGCCATTCCCGTCTGGTCGGACGAGCTGGACTACTGGCGCAGCGTGTATTCGTGGATCCATTACGGCGCGCATACGGGCTATATCGGCATCGGCGAGCTGATCCCCGACATCGGCGTGCTCAGCGTACACGGGCCCTCGCCCATCCTTCTGTACGCGTGGTTTGCCTACGGGTTCGGCTGGGGGTATTCCTCCATTATTATCTGCAACGCAATATGGATATCCGCGGGCGCGATCGCGCTACTTTTGCTGGTGCGGCCCAAGCCGCGTACGGCGCTTGCGCTGTCGCTGGCCATGCTGGTCTACGCGCCGTTTGTGCAGTATTGCTGCACCTCGATGACGGAGCTTGCCAACTACGGCTTGCTGATGCTGTATGCGGGACTGCTGCTGCGGCTGCATAAAAAGGTAAGCGTGCCGATGCTGATCGGCGCGTTGATCACCGTCACGTTTATGAGCGTGTACCGCATCATTTATTTTCTGCTGTTTTTGCCGGTGGTGTTTGTGGCCTGCGGCAAGCGCATGAACCTGAAAACCGTCCTGTGGTCTGTGGCGGTTGTGGTGTTTTCGTTCTTTATCAACGCGTTCACCCGCAAGATCACCAGCCCGTACGAATCGGGCTTTCTGTATCATTTCCTGCGCGCCGATTTTATGGAAGCGCTGGAGATGTTCTGGTTCCACGCATTGAAAAACCTGTACAACTACTTTGTGCTGGAGCTGGCCAACGTCGGCGAGGTGGCGCAGCGGTGGCTGTACTGCGGGGTAACGCTTTTATGCCTGCTGGGTGTGATCCTGAAAAAAGGCAACCGCTGGCTGTACGTGATGTGCTTCCTTTTGCTGCTGCTGCCATGGATGGTAATTATCCTGTTTTACGAGACGCTTGACTGGGCGGACTACCGGTCGCTGGCGCCGTTTTTGTGGTTTGTGATCGCATGGCTGATCCTGAACGAACAAAAGCTCGTGCCGATCGCATACTTCGCGGGCTGCGCCGCCATCCTGATCCTGCTTGCCACCGGCGCGCCTGAAGGCGCCTTTGCCGATGAATACCGGTTTGATCCCAAGCCGTTTTCCCAGAAGATACAAACGCTGTGCGAGGCCATTACCTACGATCCAGATGCCACCGATCCGTTCCAAAACACCGTACGCACCGAGATGATGGACATTCAGGTGATGGCGCAGCTGGACCCGGGGCTCGGTATCCAGTCCGGCATTATGTTTAACGACAACACGGGCAAGTGCCGGTGGATCCTCACCAAGCATTTGCGTATTACCGTGCCTGATTTTATATCGGTGGCCGAAAACTCCGAGGGATATGTGTATCGCTCGACCGTCGATTTGGAGGAATAGGGTATGAAACGGATACAACGCATCGATTGGTGGCAGTGGCTGGCGGTCGCGGGGATCACGGTGCTCAGCGCGTTTATTTTTCATGCGCTGCTTTTACGGGAGCAAAGCGATATCGCCATTCACACGCTGTGGGCCGGACAGGCGACGCTTTCCGATCCCAAGTCGTTTATCCGGCAGGCGGCGCACCCGATGTGGCGCATCTGCGTGTTTTTGCTGATGCAGACGGGGCTGAGCGCAAACTGGAGCGCGCTGCTGTTTACCGCGCTGTGCAAGGGGCTGGAAACCTGGGCGCTAATTGCGCTGGCACGGCGGCTGATCGGCCGCGGCGGCATCATGGCGGCGGCATGCGGGCTGTGCGCGGCGCTGGTCGCGTCCATCTGGGTGCCGTGGGTCAACCCCACGGTGTTTGTGGGCGGCGGCTCGCCAAACCCGTGGCACAGCCCCACGCAGATCGCGCTGATGGCGCCGATGATAGTATCAATCTCCTATATCGCGGCGGCGGAAGAGCGCTATCTGGCAAAGCGCGAGATCCTTTCGTGGAAGCACGCGGCGTGGATCGCGGTGCTGCTGCTGGCAAGCGCGCTGATCAAGCCTACCTTTTTACAGGCGTTTTTGCCGGCGGCAGGGCTGTATTTTCTGGTGCGCTGGATTCAAAATCCTAAGGGCAGCGCCTATTATCTGCGGCTGCTGGCGGCGGCGGCGCCGGCGATACTGGTGATACTGCTTGAGTTCCTGTTCTATTTCGGCGGCATTATCGAAAGCCAGGGCGGCATCACGCTTTCCGTCAGCGGCGAAAAAACGCTGGAAGTGCTGCGGCTGGTGCTGTTTACCCAGCTGTTTCCGCTGTTTGTCCTCCTTACGTTTACCGATCGGGAAACGATTAAAAAGCCGCTGTTCATCCTCGTGCTGTTATTGGACGCCGTGGCGATCCTGCAGATGCTGATCCTTTCCGAAACCGGCTACCGCGCGCAGGACGGCAACTTCGGCTGGGCGGTCATGGGCGCGGCACTGATGCTGTGGGCGGTTACCCTGCCGCTGTACGGCTATCGCGTGTCGGCATGGATCAGGCGCATCACCGCCAGGGACGGCACCCCGCACGTCATCAGCCGCCCCCATACGGAGGCGGCCCGCATGATCACCGGCGGCGTGCTGCTGCTGTGGCACCTGGCCGCGGGGATCGGTTATATTGTATATCTGTTTGCAACGACGAACGCGCTGTGATTAATGGGATAAAAGCGCGACCTGGCTTTGGATCACGCTGTCATTTGCATTGTAGGTAAAATTGGATAGCCCGAAGGGATCGTAGCTGAGGCTGACGGATACGCACACCAGCGCGGTTTTAAGGCCGGTAACGTCGATGGCATCGCCTACGGCGTATGCGGGCTGCTGCTTTACGGCGGCGGATACGGCGGTGGGGTTGCCCAGCACATACACGCGCTGGCTTTGCAACGTCACGTTGGCGGAGGCCGCAAAGGACGTGCTCACCGTCAGCATGCCGTCGGACACCGCAAAGGTCGCCTGCCCGATCACATACAGGTTGCTTGCGATAATCGGGACGGTGGTGCCGGATTGGGACAGATCAATCACCGTGGCCATCGGCCAGTCGCCGCCCATACGCGGGCCGAGGGCATAGGCGCTGTTGTTTTCCAGCCGCGCCTGCAGGCCGGTGTAGGTAAAGGTGAGCGTATCGTCGGCGATTTGCAGCGAAACGGTATACTCCGTGGCGGCCTGGCCGGTATAGGGCAGGTAAATATCACCCGAATCAAACGTACCGCTGCGCTCGCCGTACGTATTATCGTAGATCACCGTGCCGGTGTCTGTCTGTGTGATGGTCAGCCGTACATCGGCGGGCGGCTCCACCGTGGCCTGAATGCGGATTCCCTGCATGCGGGAAGATAACGAGGCGCCCGTTGCCAGCGTATCCGCGTCAATCTGCAGGCAGTCCGCCGCCGCGGACGTGATCAGCAATACGCCGATCCAAAAGAAAAAAATTATTCGCTTCATACGGCATCCCCTTCCGTCAATCAAACGTTTATGGGGCAAGGATTCTTCCCTGCTGAAATTTGTTCATAAATCTTAAGGCATTGATCATAAGCGTAACAAATTGGCAATATTGTGTTTACGAGTTCGTAATTATTTGCTATAATGGCGCTGAAATGGACTGCGCCTGTGCGCATCATAAGGGGGACATTTTGATGAAAACGAAGGGTCAACGCATAGCCTTGCGCGTGGTAGTGCTTGCGATGACGATCGTCATGATATGTACATCCGGTGTATCCGCACTGACAACCTATAAAACGTTGGAATTCGGCTCCAGCGGGAGCGACGTGATCAAGCTGCAAAACGCGCTGTACACGCTGGGGTATTACGACGGTACAATCGACGGCCGCTTTGGCACCGGCACGGAAGAGGCCGTAAAGGCCTACCAGAAAAGCCTTGGGCTGGAAGCGGACGGCAAGGCCGGCACGCTGACGCTTAGCGCCCTGTATGAGGAAAGCGACGTTGATACCTCCGGCTTTGCTACGGCTTCCAGTTCTTCAACGCTGGAGTACGGCGACAGCGGCGAGCGCGTGCGCCTGATGCAGGAAGCGCTGCTTGGCCTTGGCTATACCATCGGCTCGGCGGACGGCAAGTTTGGCTTGCTCACCCGCGCGGCTGTGATTGCGTTTCAAAAGGCGCAGGGGATTACGGCGGACGGCCTTGCCGGCACCACAACGCTGAATTTGCTCTACAGCGCGGCAAACAGCTCATCCTCGTCTACTTCTTCATCAACATCCTCCAGTTCCTCTTCCGGTTCGTCTACGTTTTCCACGTCGCTGCGTAGGGGCGACAGCGGCAGCGTGGTGCTTACCATCCAAACGCAGCTCAAGTCGCTGGGCTACTATACGGGCAGCCTGGACGGGGATTTTGGCAAGGGCACGCGGTCGGCGGTTTATGCGTTTCAAAAGGCAAACGGCTTAACCGTGGACGGTGTGGTGGGATCGGTTACATATGCCAAGCTGTTTTCCTCGTCGGCGGTATCCGCAAGCTCCTCTGCGACCACAACGACAACAACGACTACAACCACATCAACCACATATACAACCCTGCGCTATGGCGATAGCGGCTCCGCCGTCAAAACCATGCAGCAGGCATTGAAAAACCTTGGCTACAGCGTAAGCGCGGACGGCGTTTACGGCGTGCTGACAAAGGCGGCCGTGATCCTGTTCCAGAACAATAACGGGCTGACGGCCGACGGCGCCGCGGGGACAAAAACATTAACCCTACTGTACAGCGGCTCCGCGGTTGGGGTCACCAGCTCCTCGTCGTCCTCCTCCTCGTCATCTTCTTCCTCCTCGTCGTCCTCATCGTCTTCTTCGTCGTCCTCTTCTTCCTCATCCTCGTCCTCCAGCAGCGGGCTGGATTCTACGTCCACCTCGGCGTCGTCGGGCTACAGCTCGTCGTCCTACGGCACAGCCTCCGGCCCAAGCGGCGCGGCGGTGCAGTGCCTGTACTGGTACACCGAGGTGAAGCCGTACCTGAGCACCGGCGACCATTTGACGATCTACGATTATCAATCGGGGCTGACATGGACGCTGCGCGTATACAGCCGCGGCCGCCATGCCGACTGTGAGCCGCTGACCGCCACCGATACCGCCACGATGTACGAGGCGTTCGGCGAAGTGACGTGGACGCCGCGGCCGGTGTTTGTGCACCTGCCGGACGGCCGCTGGACGCTGGCCACCATGCACGATGTGGCGCACCTGTCCGGCTCGATCTCGGATAATGATTTTGACGGCCATCTCTGCGTGCATTTCCTGCGCACGATGGACGAGACCAAGATACTCGATCCCAATTACGGCGTTACCCACCAAAAGGCGATCCGCACCGCGTGGAAAGCGCTGACCGGCTACACCATTCCGGATAATTAGGCGGGAGCGTACGGTGGAATAATGAGAAATGGCGGAAAGCTTGCTCCGCAAGCTTTTCATTGCCAGGATACCATCGTAATTCGGCTCGTTCTGCAGATCCCCTGCTAAGGCGGGGGTTTTCTGTTATAATGCAAATAAAGAACTGTGTTATAAAGAGGTGTATGCCATGGATGCGGAAGAACGCAAAGGGTATGAAATCATGCGGGAGCGGTTCGGGCGTGATACCCTGCTGTCGCTGGCGACGATCGACGGCGGCCGGCCGGCGGTGCGCACCGTCAACGCGGTATACGCGCAGGGCAGCTTTTATGTGATTACGTATGCGCTTTCGGGCAAGATGCGGCAGATTGCGGACAATCCCACGGTGGCAGTCTGCGGCGAGTGGTTCACAGGCCACGGTATCGGTGAAAATCTGGGCTGGCTGGGGAAAACCAAAAACGAAGCGCTGCACCGGATGCTGAAAGAAGCGTTTGCGGCGTGGTATGGCAACGGCCACATCAACGAGGCCGACGAAAACACCGTTATCCTGCGCATCCGCATGACCGACGGCGTGCTCATGAGCCACGCAACGCGGTATGATCTGACGTTTTCGGAAGCTGAAGGATGAATAATTCGGACAGAAAAGGAGCCGTTATGCGGGTATTGCTGACATCGGCGGGCCTGGAAACGCAAGAGATTCAGGCGCGCTTTACGGAAATCATGCACAAGGACATGGCGCTGGTGAAAGCCTTGTTCATTCCGACGGCCGCCATCAATGCGGGCGCCATCGAGGTGCTGCCCAAATGCATGCACGATTTGCTGAAATGCGGCATCCGGGAGCAGAATATCACGGTGTACGACCTGCATGCGGGGATGAAAATCGAAGCGCTGCGGCAGTACGACGTGGTCTATCTGTGCGGCGGCGACACACGGTATTTGCTGGAGCGGATCAACGATACGGGATTCAACGCGACACTGACGGTGTATATCCGGCAGGGTGGCTTCGTGATCGGCGTGAGCGCGGGAAGCCTTATATTTGCCAACAATCTGACTCATAATCTGGGCCTGATCGATACGAAGCTGGAGGTGCACTGCGCGCAGGGAGAAAAGCGGGGAACGGTAAAGCCTCCCCTCAAGCGCACGATGCAGCTGACCAACACGAGCGCGCTTTTCATCCATGATCTTGCGGATGGCATGGAGATCATCGGCGAATAAACCGTGTGCCCGGTCAGCCTTCTTCGTGATATACCGTAATCCTGACAGGCCCGAGCAGACCGGAGATCAGGTTTTCAGGCTCGCGATCGATGTTGTCCTCGTTCCAGTAGCGATTCCAGGCCAGCGCCATGCCTTCATCCACCAGCATATGGCGGCGGGCACAGGCGGCGGAATTGGCAACCACGACGGCGATGTGATTGTCGCCGTCTTGTAGCTGCTCGGTGATGTCCATGCGGTACGGCGGCCAGATGCGCGTGCCGCACAGCGCACCGTTGACCCATATTTCGGCATAATAGCATACGCGCCCCAGATCCAGCGTGCAGCGCAGGTCGTCGTCCTTTTGCAGGGTGACGGTTTTTTGGTACAGCGCGCGGCCCGAAAACCATAAAAGCCCATGGCCGCGCCAGTCCTCCAGCGCGGTTGGCTGTGGGAGGATATGCACGTTAAGGCTGTCCTTCAGGCCGTCGTCCGGCGAGGCCGCGATCACGTCCAGCTCCAGCTGATGGGGCTGCCCGTCCGCCGGCACGCCGACCGCGCCCGCGGCAAACGAAACCGGCGTACCATCCAGCAAGGCCGTGTATTTGCCGGATACGGCGGGCGGCTCGATGGCGGCGGCGCCTTCCGGCAGGGCAATGGCATACCTGACGGTGCGCGGATAGGCCGGCAGCGTATCAAACAGCGGTACGTCGCCCCACGGCAGCATCGGCGGCTTGCCGCGCTCCCATGCCCATACCCAGTCGGCGTCGCACAGCCCGGGAACCACGTGGCAGACAACCGTTTTGGGATCCACGGTCTGCACACGGGCGGGCTCGGCAGTGATCCAATCGGCCGATACCGCGCTTGCCACAGCCCATGTGCGGTCCGACAGCAGCGCACAGCGTCCGTTTGCGGTGATGATTTCGCCCTGCAACAGCAGCGAGGCAAGCGCGTCCGGCGGGATGACCTCGGCCTGGGTCAGATCGCGGCCATCCAGCGGCGTATTGGTATGCACGTGCACGGCAATCCGGTTGCGGCCCGCGTGAAGGTGTGCTGCAATATCCAGCGTGCACGGCTTTCCATAGCTATCGCGGCGGGCAATTTCCTGCCCGTTTACGTAAAGGATGAAGCGGTTCACGGCGGCGACGCACATGCGCGCGGTTTGCGCCGCGCCGTCCAGCGCCAGTGTTTTGGTGAAATAGAGGTCGCGCTTGTCGGCATCGTCGCCCCAGCCCACGCGCCGCCCCAGCCAGCTGGCGTTCCACAGGCTGATGTGCCGCCCGCAGCGGCCGGCTTCCTCGGCGGTGTTGCGGATGCGGATTGGGATTTCGCGGCCTGTTTGCCCATCGGTCAGCCGCGCCAGCGGAACGGACAGCACGGTTTCTTTGGCACCGATCGCCCACCGCTTGTCATAGCCGGCGTCCAGCGGCAGAAAATCCCAGGCACCTTCTATTGTAAAGGTTTTCGCCGTGGTTTGCGGGGCGCTGGCCGGCTGCGGTTCACAGCCCGTCATAAGCCAGCAGGCCTCGTCGGCTTCCAGCGAAAGCGCAACGGCAATGCGGCCGTCCGCCTGCTGTGCACAGGCAAGCGGCTGTGCCGGACCGCCTTCGGGGCTCAGCTTTTTAACCGCGCCGTGGCCGCGCAGCAATACGCGCAGCCGTCGGGGTGCAGGCAGGGTGCTGGCAAGCAGGAAGATATCCTGCCCGTCGATCACGCGGTGGTTGGCGTACAGATGGTCGCATGCGCCCTGTGCAATCTCCACATCGGGCGTAAAGCGCTGCCGGTAGCGCGCAAGCAGGTCGTACACGGCGCACACGCCGTCACGCGCCATATCGCCGTCCTCTGCAGGATAATACAGCACCATGCCGCCCTGTGCCTGCAGCGCGGCAAATGTCTTTTGCAGGGAATCGGTCATCAGCAGGTTGGAAGGGCAGATCAGCAGCCGGAACCGCTGCCCGCCCGCGCAGAGCCTGCCGTTTTCCGCGTGCGCGGCCAGCACGCTGTCGCGGTCGATGAAATCCGTATCGATCTGGTGTGTCACAAACAGCCGCAGCGCCTGATGAAACTGCCGGTCGATCGCCCGGGCAACGGCATCCGGCTCGCCCGCTGCGGTATGCATGGCAATCTCCTCGACGGGATGGTACAGCCCCACGTCCACCACGGCATGGCCGAGGGTGTTGATGGTGGAAATTCGGTGCATGTATGCCGCGAACGGCTTGAAATATTTCCAGTAGGGATTTTGCGTAAAAAAGCTGGCGGGCCAGTCCGCCTGCGAGCCCTGATGCTCGCACTCGTTGTAAAAGCCGTGCAGCACAAACATGCTGATGCCCATCGCGCCCAGCGCGTTGATGCCGCGGCGGTACTCGCCCAGCGTGCAGCCCCAGCCGGCGCCGCCCATGGCTTCGCTCATCGCGCGCGGCTTGCCGTAGGCGCGGGCAACCGACACGGCGTACTTGGGCTCGTGCACGGAAATTTCACGCGGGAAGCGGTAGCGGTAGTCGTGGCAGTCCGCGCCCGGGATGTGCAGATGGCGCATCGTGCGGAAATAGTTGCCCTGCCGGCGCGGATGGTACAGCAGCTCTTCCTCGGTGTGCCCCGTGAGCAGCAGCCGGTGCCGGGCGCACCAGTCGCCGATCTGCCGGAAAAACGCATGCTCGTACAGCGCCGCCAGCAGATTGTAATAGTCCCGCCGCACCCGCAGCGCGTGCTCATCCTCTCCCTGCATCAGCGCGGGCAGATGGGCAAGCAGGTCGTAGCCGTACGCCGTTTCAAACGCTTCGGGCAGCCGGTCTGTCCACGGCAGGGGATGGGCGGTGAGATAGATTTCGTCAAAGAAAATCCCGGGAATGGTTTTGCCAAACGCCGATCCGTACCGCGCGTAATACACCTCGTGCGTGCAGTCCAGAAAATCGCGGATGGTATCGGGATTGAGGTAATCCACGGCTTTTTCGTAGATGTGCTCGTAAAACGCCATCGTGCGCCCGTCCGTTAGCGGGCAGGCGGCGATCAGGCGGCGGGCGGGGTCGGGCGCACCGTCCATCATCTCGGCGTCCAGCCCCTTGGCCATGTTTTGCCGCCCCTTGGCCAGCACGCGCGAGGGCGCCTGCAGCCCGTGGGCAAACACGCTGCCGCAGGTACCGCTGGGCCATGCGTACTCGTCGTACAGCCACGGATAAAAGCCGATGGCCTCGCCGTGGCGCACGCAGGCGTCCATGACCGCAAACCACTGGTCGCCCATATAAGGCGTTTTCAGATAGGCGCGGGCATGCATAAAGGCGTTGTATACGCCCTTGTCCTTCATTTCGTCCATCTGGCCCAGCAGGCGCGCGGCGCTCAGCTCGCCGTTCCAAAACCAGAACGCGCAGGCCGAGGTCTGCGGCGGAGGTGCGCAGAGCACCTTGCAAATATCCATTGTCACCTCGTCAGCGAATGTATTTTTCAGCAGTATCTTACTGCAATCCGCCCTCGCGCGCAAGCCGTGCGCATTGACGGAAAGGGGGAAATACAGTATCATCGGGAGAGACGAAAGACTGCCCGAAATACTATCAAGATCGAGGAGACCTGCCCAATGAAACGCCGTTTGCTTGCCCTTTTCCTGTTGGCCGCTTTGTTTTTCCTGCCCGCCGAAAGCCTTGCCAAGGCAGGCTTCAAGTCGTATTTTTCGGGCGATGCGTCTTCGCCGCAGATCGCCATTACCATGGATGACCTGTACAGCATGGACTGTCTGGAGCAAGCGCTGGACCTGTGCCAGACCTATGATATTCACATGACGTTTTTTGCGCTGGGCGATGTGATCAAGGCCGAGGACGCCGCGCTGTGGCAGCGTGTTGTGGACGAAGGCAACGAGATCGGCAATCACACGTTCGGGCACCCCAATATTACCAAGATAACGTCCTACCAGCTGCAGCGGCAGCTGATCCGCACGCAGGACGCGCTTAACGCCGTGCTGCGCGAGCCCTACACCATGCGGCTGTTCCGGCCGCCGTTTGGCGAGTACGACCGCACGGGCTACGGCAGCACGGAGGTGCTGGGCAGCCTGGGATACCACTACATTATCATGTGGACCGTGTGCGAAACCGATCCGGATAAGGCGTTTAAGCAAACCCAAAACGGCAGTATCCTGCTGTTTCATACCAATGAAAAAGATATAGAATGTCTGGAAACGCTGATCCCCAGGCTGCTGGAGGCCGGCTTTGAGCCGGTTACGGTCAGCGAGCTATTGGATTTGCCGGCAGCGGAGGATGAAAACAGCGGTGCCTAACCACACGCTTACCCTGCATCTGCGGGACAAAATGCTTAGGGTCGGCTTTGCGGGACAGCCGCTGCTGATGGATGTGCTGCAGGCGCAGGGCATTGCGTTTGCGCACCCGTGCGGCGGCAGGGGCGTGTGCCTGAAGTGCGCGGTAACGGCATCCGGCGCGATATCCGCACCCAACGAAATCGAACAAAAAAACGGGGCGCGCCTGTCCTGCCAGATGCGGCTGCTGGGCGACTGCGAGGTTACGCTGGCTGAGGCGGCGGGCTTTGCCGTACAAGCGGTGCTAAGCGGTACACCTCCGGCCGCGCTGGGGCTGGCGGCGGATATCGGTACGACGACGCTGGATATCCGGCTGTACGACCTGCAAACGGGCGCGCCGTATGCGCAGAGCGCCGCGCTCAATCCGCAGGCGCGCTTTGCCGCCGATGTGATCGGGCGCATCACCGCCGCGGCGGCGGGCAAGGGCGAGGCGATGCGCACGCAGCTTTTGCAGGCGCTGCAAGGCATGACGGCGGGCTATCCGCCCATCACCCGCGCGGTGATCACCGGCAATACGGTGATGCTGTACCTGCTTACGAGGCGCGATCCCAAGGCGCTTGCCACCGCGCCGTTTGCTGCGGATTGCCTGTTTGGGCATACCGAAACAATCTTGGATAGCCCCGCATACCTGCCGCGCTGCATCGGCGCGTTTACGGGCGCGGACCTCACCTGCGCACTGCTGGCCAGCGGCATTACGCAGCGGGCGCAGACCGCTATGCTCTGCGATATCGGCACCAACGGCGAAATTGCCCTGTGGCACGAGGGCAGGCTGTACGTGGCATCCACCGCTGTGGGACCGGCCTTTGAGGGCACGGGGATCTCCTGCGGCATGGGCGGCGCGGCGGGCGCGATCGATACGGTATGGGCACTGCCAAACGGGCTGGACGCGCATGTGATTGGCGGCGGAACGCCCAGGGGCATCTGCGGATCGGGACTGATCGACGCCGTGGCCGGGCTGCTGCGGCTGTCCTGGGTTGACCAAACCGGCGCGATGGATGCGGATACCGTGCAGATTGCCCCCGGGGTATCGCTGACGCAGCAGGATATCCGGCAGGTGCAGCTGGCCAAGGCGGCTGTGGCCGCGGGTATCGAAACGCTGATGGATATTGCGGGTATCGACGCGGAGGCGATTGCGACGCTGTATATCGCGGGCGGCTTCGGCAGCCATCTCAATCCGCGCTCGGCTGCCGCTATCGGGTTGTTTCCGCCGGCGCTGGCGCCAAGGGTACAGGTGCTGGATAACGCCGCGCTGGACGGTGCGGGCAGGCTGCTGCTGGATCAAGGCTTACGGCAAACGGCGGATCACATCGCCCGTGCCGCCGAGGTTGTGCAGCTGAGCGGCAATCCGCTGTTTGCAAAAAAGTATATCCGTCATATGGATTTTTGATCTATTCCTTTTGATACATGTCCCACAGCGATTTGAGCGCCAGATGGTTGCCGGGCGCGGCCTCCTCGGCGGGCAGGATGTATGCCTGCCGCACGTGGCGGCGGCGCTTGTCAAACGCCCGGCGCATCTCGTCGTGCGCGGCAAAGCCAAACGGCTGCAGCAGCAGCGTAACGTCGTCGGCCGCACAGGCGGACAGCTGCTCCTTGAGCAGCTTCTTCCATTGCTTTTTGCTGTCGGACAGCCATAGCGTGTCCAGCAGCAGTGCTTCAAAGTGCATGGGCGTGGGCAGGGTGTGAAACGCGCCGTCTGTCGCCAGCACCAGGATGCCAGCTTTAGGCAGGGCAACTGTGGTTTCATGCAGGGAAAAGGGCCGGTCCGCGCACAGGTAATTGGCGATAGGCGCGTCGGCATACAGGCTTGCAAAGGCGTCGGCCGGCGTGGCAAGGTCGTCGGCGGTCAGCTGGCGCAGGCCGCCTTCCGTGAGCAGATAGGCGCGCGTGTCGCCCGCCCAATACAGCGCAGCTTGCGTTTTGTTATACAGCGCAATTACTGTGGTGCTGGGCAGCGTGCGCACCAGGCTGCCCGTTACGGCGGAGGGTGCAAGGCGTAAGTGCTCCGCCTGGTACCTGGCGGCGGTCTGCGCAAACAAAAGCGTCAGCTCGTCGGCGGTCACCTTGCCCGGCGGGGCCGCATGATCCGCAAACCACTGCTCCAGGCAGCGCGCATACAGTCCGGCGGCCAGATATGCGCCGGTGTGGTTGTTCAGGTGCGGATACCGCCGCCCGCCCACGCCGCCGCAGCCGTCAAAGGCAGCCAGCAGCCGCAGGCCCGCCTGATCCACGCAAACGGCCCGATCCTCGTTGTGGTTGTGCCCGCCCGCAAACGACAGCTTCACCGCGGGGGAAAATCGTGGTTCCTTTGCCATGCGTATGCATTTGCCTTTCTGATTGATCTTGTTCTATCATACCCATTCCCGCGCCGCGATGCAAGAAAGAAAACATGTTCCTGCCGCCTATTATGCGGTATACTGAAGGTACAGCAAAACGCCGCGCAAAAGGAGGCGCATACAATGGAACAGTTTTTTACAAACGATGATTGCAGGCTGCGGGAGGACTTTGGCTTTGACTGGCAGTTTGCCCTGACCGACAGCATGGACAGGCCGGCGGCGGACGCCGCATGGCGGGCGGTGCAGCTGCCCCACGACTGGTCGACGGAGTATCCCGTGGATGAGCACAGCCCAAGCTGCGGCTCGGGCGGCTATGCGCGCACGGGCATCGGCTGGTACCGCAAGGTGTTTCAGGCGCGGCTGCGCGCGGGCGAGCGTGCGGAGCTGTACTTCGAAGGCGTATATATGAACTGCGATATATGGCTCAACGATACGAAGATCGCCGGCCATGCTTACGGCTATACTTCCTTTTTCGCGGACATTACCGGTCCTCTGCTGCCCGACGGCAATACGCTGTATGTGCGCGTGGATAACGCCCGCCAGCCCAACTCGCGGTGGTATACGGGCAGCGGCATCACGCGCAATGTGTACCTGAGCAAAACGCAGGCGCTGCGCACGGCCACGTGGGGCGTGCGCATCACCACGCCCGTGATCACGGCGGACAGGGCGGAGGTCAGCGTACAGACGCGCGTGCTCGGCGGCGACACGGTGCAGGCCGCGCGGCTGGTGAGCACTGTGATCGATGCGGACGGCCGCAGCGGGGACGTGCGGCATACCACGCTTGCACAGGCGGCGGATGCAACGGTTACGCAGACGCTGGTTGTGAGCAATCCCCGCCGCTGGGATATCGACCGTCCCGTGCTGTATACGCTGCGAACCGAGATTTTCAATGGGGATACGCTGGTTGACACCGTGGAAACGCGGTTTGGTATCCGTCGGATCGAATACACCGCCCGGCAAGGCTTTGCGCTCAACGGGCGTAAGGTGATCCTGCAGGGCGTGTGCCTGCACCACGACGGCGGGTGCGTAGGCGCGGCGGTGCCGCCGGAGGTCTGGCGGCGCAGGCTTTTGAAGCTCAAAGATATGGGAGCCAACGCCATCCGCTGCTCGCATAACCCGCCCGATCCCGCGCTGCTGGAGCTGGCCGATGAGCTGGGCTTTTGCGTGATGGACGAGGCCTTTGACGAGTGGCAGGCCATGAAAGGCAAGGAGGTCGGAGCCAATACCCACGAAAGCCGCGGGTACTCCGAATACTTTGGCGCGTGCTGGCGCGGCGACATGGAAGCCATGCTCCTGCGCGACCGCAATCATCCCTCGATTGTCATGTGGTCCATCGGCAACGAGGTGGGGGAGCAGGTGCTGGCAAACGGCGACCGTATCGCACGCATGCTGACGGACATCTGCCACACGCTGGATCCTACGCGGCCCGTGACCACGGCGTGCGACCAGATGAAGGCGGAGCCCAAGGCGGCGCCGGACGCGTTTTTGCAGGCGGTGGATATCGTGGGCGTGAACTATGCCGATCGCTGGCGCGAGCGTACCGAGACCTTTTTTGACGAGGAGAAGCGGGAGCATCCCGACTGGCTGCTGCTGGGTACCGAGGATGTGGCGGTCAACGGCAGGCGCGGCGACTATCGCCTGCATACCGAGGAAAGCGTATGGGGCCCCACGCCGTACTATGCCAAGATGCTCAAGGCCGAGAAGCTGTGGAAGTACCTGCGCGTGCATCCGTACATGATCGGCAGCTTTATGTGGACGGGGATCGATTATCTGGGCGAGTGCTTTTGGCCGGACAAGGCCGCCTCGGCCGGCGTGATGGATACCTGCGGCTTTTGCAAGGACGGCTATTATTTCTACCAGTCCGTGTGGCGCAGGGATGTGCCGGTGCTTTCCCTGTGCCCGCACCGCAATTTGGATGTGCCCGTGGGCACGGTGTACCCCGTGATCTGCTATACCAACTGCTTTTCGGTGGAGCTGTTTGCCGATGGCAAAAGCTGCGGCGTCAAGGCGTACGAGTTTCCCCTGCAGGGCATGACGCAGCGCTGGGCGCACTTTGACAGGCCGCTTGCGCCCATCACGACCAGCGACCTGCACCTGAGCTGGGATGTGCCCTATGCCCACGGCGAGCTGGTGGCCGTGGGGCGCGACAGCCAGGGCAACGAGATCGCCCGCCAAACCATCCGCCGCGCGGACAAACCGGCCAGGCTGCAGGTGACGATAGACCGCGACAGGCTGCCGGCCGACGGCCGCGCCGTGTGCCAGTTTACGCTTGCGTTGCTGGACAAAGAGGGCACCGTTGTGCCGGACGCGGATACCGCCGTGCGCGTCAACGTTGCCGGCGGTACGCTGCTGGGCACGGATAACGGCAATCCCGCCGACCATACCCTGCCCGCGTCGCCGGTGCGCGCCACCTACGGCGGGCTGGCCTACGGCGTGGTGCGCGCGCCCAGGCAGGCGGGGGAAATCACCCTGACCTTCACCGCGGACGGGCTGGAACCGGTGGTATACTCGCTGCCTGCCGTGCCTTGCTGACGCGCCGTTATCCGGTATATTTACAAATGCTTCCTTGACTTGTACACGGCATCCTGCATAGAATGAAGGCTGGCAGGGAGGAGGATGCATGCAGAAATATATCGATGCGATGCTGACCGCTGCCAGGCTGTTTCCGCTGGTGGCGCTGATGATAACGATTCCGTACTTTATCGTGCAATACCATCGCTATGGCTCCGTGCTGCTGCTGCGCATGGCGGTTTGGTATTCGTTCATCCTTTACATGATGTGTGTGGTGTTTTTGACGATGCTGCCGATCCCGGCCTCCGCGTCCGATGCGGCGGCGCAGCACACACAGCCGCAGTATATCCCGCTGCAAAGTATAAGGTCATGGCTGTCTGACGCAGGGTTCAGCCTGCTGGATCCGTCCACCTGGAAGGATACGTTTTACAGCCGCTCCGCCTTTATCCTGTTTGCGAATGTGGTGATGATGGTTCCGCTGGGTATCTATCTGCGGTACTATTTTACCTGCAATTTCGGCAAAACGCTGGTAATTACCTTCGGCTTCAGCCTGATATTGGAGCTTATCCAGCTGTCCGGCCTGTTTGGGCTGTATTCCGTTGCCTACCGCACGTTTGACGTGGACGATCTGCTGACCAACACCCTCGGCGGGGTGATCGGCTTTTGGCTGGCAAGGCCGCTGATGCGGATACTGCCCTCGCAGGAAACGCTCAACGCCATTGCCTACCGCAAGGGACAGCATGTGAGCGTTGTGCGGCGGCTGACCGCGGCCGCGGCCGATTGGCTGCTGTTGGGGCTTGTAATATTGCTGGCGCTCTATGCGGATACGCCGCTGCGGCAATACCTGCTGGCACGCAGCTGGAAATGGCAGCTGACGGGTGCGGGAATCCTGTATGCCGTTTTGGTACTTACCTACTTTATTGTGGGGGAATGGCTGCTTGGGGGACGGACGATCGGTAAGCGGATTACACATCTGCGCTGTGTGGACGCCCGCAGCGGCCGGCGGCCGACGCTACGGCAGTGCTTTATCAAATACGCGTTTTTGTACCTTGGATATCCGTCCCTTCCGCTGACCGCTGCGCTGATACTGATTGTGATTGTGAAAAAATACCTGCTGGAATCACAGCGGTTTACCTACGGGTTCGGCCTGATGGTGCTGTACGGGCTGGCGGTCACCGCCGTCATGCTGCGCGTGCTGATACGAAAAAACAAATGCCGCACGCAGCGTTGAGCCACCTGCAGGTGATCAATACCCTGCAAAAGCCAAAGCAGGGGGATGACAGATAAATATTAAAAGCGGCGCTTGCCACAGGGCAGGCGCCGCGTATCAACAGGGGAAACTATTTTGAAAACCCTTTCCTTCGCAGCAGGATGATTGCGGATGCCGAAAAGACAGCCAATGAAACCCAAAGCAGCAAGAAAGCGCCCGCGCAATCTCCCGTTTGAGGAATCACCGTGGGGACAGGCGCAGACACCGTATATACGGAGTAATAGATCGTACCGTTCCAAATACGCCCTGCGGTTTGTATTCCGGTAAAAACCGGTGTGCCGCGGCCGATGCTGCCGGTCAGCAGCAGATCATCATTTTGATACGAGGAAGTGCCTTCGGTGTAATACATGCGGGTATCCGGCCTATGGTAATTGTTTACCGTGATATAAAAGCCGTAGGTTTCTCCGGCGGTAAGGATAATGTCGCCTACGGAAACCGGCGTGGGCACATTGAGGCCGTTGGATACGACGTTTACGGTACCAGCCAACGTCCATGCGGAAGGATCTGACGTATATCCGGCATAGCCGCCGAGCCGGTAATAAACGGATACGCCGGCTGTTTTGCCGTAGTCGCTGGTAATATTGACATCAAACGAATGGATGGCAATATCATGCGCGGCAAGGACGGTCAGGTCAAACATGTTTCCTGCGTATTGATTGTCGGATGCAAACAATGTGGTCAGCGACGAGTCGGCCGTATCGGCAACAACGAATGAGGATGGAAGAAAAATAAAGGATAAAACCACCATAGCCGCAATTAAAAAACGCGGCCGGAAACGCGGAGCCATCGGCAGTCATCTCCAGACAGTATAATTTATAATGGAATAATCCCCGAAAATTAAAAGGGCCCTCCGAAGATGGATTCCTGCAAAAATAAAAAATTCTCGCTCGCCTATTATAAAATGCAGGCAGACCGTTGTCAAACAAAGGCAAAGGGAACCCCTGGCTTTTGCTGCTGATACGCAACAGGGACGGTGTGCATCGCTTGGGATAACCTTGACTTTCTCAAACTGTTGCAATACAATATTTTCCGTCACGTGTGCCTTTGCGGCGCAGTGTGATGGAGCATCTGTCTTCCAGGAGAGACGACCGTGTTCGCTTTTCAAGCGGTACCGGGTACACCAACTCATCTGTTTCCGTAGCTCAGCAGGATAGAGCGTC
>DAOPIR010000032.1:0-19782 GCA_035399245.1 Candidatus Limiplasma sp. | reverse complement strand
CATGGTGGACAGCGCCAGATCCTCCGTTTTGATCATAACAGCCTATAACCCCGTTTTATCGTGCAGATAGCGGCGCGCCTTTTGTGCGTATTCGAGGGGATTGGCCTTGGCGGGATCCTGCTCGGCCTCCACCACCAGCCAGCCTGCGTAGCCGGCCTGATCGAGAATTTCAAAAATCGGCAGAAAATCCACATCCCCGTCGCCGGGCACGGTAAACACGCCTTCACGCACCGCTTTGAGGAAGCTCCAGCCCTCACGCTGCGCGCGGTCGCGCACGTTGAGCCGCACATCCTTCAGATGCACATGGCGCACCCGATCCACATACTTCTTAAGCACCGGCACCGGATCCACGCCCGCAAACGTAAGGTGGCCCGAATCAAACAGCAGGTACACAAGCTGCGGATCGGTCATCGCCATCAGGCGGTCGATCTCCGCCACGGTCTGGATGCCTGTGCCCATGTGGTGGTGGATGGTGAGCGTCATGCCCTTGTCTTTGGCAATTTGGCCCAGCTTGTTGTAGCCGGCGGTTACGGTGTCCCACTGTGCGTCGGTATACACCGGCTTGTCCGCGCCGAAGATGTTTACGGGCTTGCCCTGGATTGAATTGCCCTGTTCGCTGGCACCCACGATGCGCGCGCCCAGCGCGTACAGGTGGTCACAGTGCGCGACGAATGCCTTTTCGGTTACGGCGTACGGCTCGCTGGTGAACAGGCTGGAAAACCATGCATTGCAGATCGTCAGCCCGCGGATGTCCAGCGCGTGCTTAAGCACCGCGACATCCTGCGGATATTTGTTGCCGATTTCACTGCCCTTGTACCCCGCCAGCGCCATTTCGCTGACGCATTGTTCAAACGTGTTTTCCGCACCCAGCTCGGGCATATCGTCGTTGGTCCAGCCGATGGGCGCGATTCCGAGTTTTGCGTGATCAAGCATAAGCATACCTCACAAATCCCTTGTATTTTGCAGATTGGATTGCATGTCCTCATAGGCCTTTTGCACCCGGGGCTGGGTGGATACCGCCGCAACGCCCACGCGCCACCAGCTGTCAAAGCCGGGGGTCATGGATTGGGGTGCGACCTTGATATCGTAGAGCACGGGTGCGGATTGCGTCAGCCCGTCCGCGAGCGCGGCGCGCAGCTCTTCCACGGTGCGGATGGTATAGGCTTTCAGCCCGTATGCCTCCGCGCTCTTGGCAAAGTCGACGGGCAGCGCCGTGCCGTCCAGCGCGCCGGTTTGCGGATTGCGCTTTTTGAACACCGTGCCGAAGGTATCGTTGCCCTGATTGTTTTGCAGGTTTTCAATGCAGCCCCAGCCGGCGTTGTCAAACAGGCAATAGTGGATGCGCAGCCCCTCCTGCACGGCGGTCAGTACCTCGCTGTGCGCCATCAGGTACGAGCCGTCGCCAAAGAAGGTGTACACCTCGCGGTCGGGGCAGGCAAGCTTCACGCCCAACGCGCCGTTGATCTCATAGCCCATGTTGGAGTAGCCGTACTCCATATGATAGGTGTCGCGCCCCACGGCGCGCCACAGGCGCTGCATGTCGCCGGGCAGGCTGCCCGCCGCGCCCACCGCGATATCCGTTTTTTGCATAAAGCGGTTGATCTCGCCCAGCGCGCGGGTCTGCGATAAGGCCTGCGGCAGCTCCTGTGCGTAATATTCGTCGTTGATTTTATGCCACGCCGCGATTTCCTGTGCAATTTCCCCGCCGTAACCGGCATGATAGGGGATTGCGCACAGCGCGGTCAGCGCTTCCCGTGCGTCGGCGATGATCGGCTCGGCCTGCATCTTGATCGCGTCAAAGGGACAGATGTTGATCGCCAATATTTTGGCGTCGTCCCTGAACAGCCACTTGGAGCACGTGGTGAAGTCCGACAGCCGCGTGCCCACCGCGAGGATCAGGTCGGCATGCTTTGCGATGCGGTTTGCCGCCTGGTTGCCCGTTACGCCGATGCCGCCCAGGTTGAGCGGATGGTTCCACGGCAGCACGCTTTTACCCGCCTGCGTTTCGGCAAACGGGATGCCTGTTTTTTCACAGAACGCCCGCAAAGCGTCGCCCGCCTCGCTGTAGCGTACGCCGCCGCCGAGGATGACGAGCGGACGTTTGGACTGTGTCAGCAATTTGGCCGCGCGCTCCAGCTGGGACGTGGCGATCGGCCGCCGGTCGATATGCCACACGCGCTCTGCAAAAAAGCTCACGGGATAATCATACGCCTCGCCCTCCACGTCCTGCGGCATGGCCAGGCACACCGCGCCCGTGTCGGCAGGGTCGCTCAGCACGCGCATGGCATGCATGGCGGCGGTCATCAGCTGCTCGGGGCGCTGGATGCGGTCCCAGTAATGGCACACGGGCTTGAACGCGTCCGTAGCCGAGGTTTGATGGCTGTCAAACACCTCAAACTGCTGCAATACGGGGTCGGGCTGCCGGCAGGCGAACGCGTCGCCTGGCAGCAGCAGCAGCGGAATACGGTTGGCTGTGGCACAGGCCGCCGCCGTGACCATATTGGTGGCTCCGGGCCCGATGGAGGACACGCAGGGGATGATCTGCCGCCGGTTGTGCTGCTTGGCAAAGGCCACGGCAGCCAGCGCCATGTTCTGCTCGTTCTTGCCCTGCAAAAAGCGGATAGTATGCCCGCCCTGGCTGAGCGCCTGCCCGATGCCGACTACGCAGCCGTGGCCGAACACGCCGAAAAGGTTTTGGACGAACTTTTCGCGTACGCCGTCCATTTCCACAAATTGGTGATCCAGAAAGCGGATCATGGCCTGCGCCATTGTAAGCCGTACACGCTCCATGGCTATGCCTTCCTTTCCGGCCAGAAAGCCGCGTCCTTTTCCAGCACCCACAGGTGCTCGTCTACAAACGTGGGCGTGATGTACGGCGCGTCCGGCAGATGCCGGATGGCCCACAGGTACCACAGCGCATACCCCGGCGCGGTGCAGTGGGGATGCGTCTGTCCCGGATGGATGAAGGTGGTATCATTGTTTTTCACCTTTACCACCTCGTCGCCCAGCTCCGCGTAGCCAAAGCCGTTTTCGGGGCAGGTTTTATAGTAATAAATTTCCGGCTGCGGATGGTGGTGCGGCGGATAGCTGGACCACTTGCCCGGGAAGCCGATCACCTCGCCCAGCACCAGATTGGCCTGCGGCGCGTTCTTTTTGTCAAAGATCGTACGCACGATGCGGGTGGAGGTTTCGCCCATCAGGCCCGCGCCGCGGTACTCATCCGCCGTGTCCGTATGCCACACGGGCGGGAACGCGGCGGTGTTGTCTGTGCGCAGGATGCATATCTCGCTGTCGGGTACATCGGCGCGGATAGTAACATCCGTGTTTTCATCCACATGCAGCGCCAGCGGCGTGTCGTCAAAACAGTTGCCGCGCGTCCATGTCTGCGTCTGCCCGCCCGCGGTGACGGTGATCCCGCCGTACACCAGCAGGTATGCTTTTTCCAGCGTTTGCCGGTCGGTATAGGTTTCGCTGGCGCGCAGCCGCAGGATGCCGAAGTCCATCATCATGGGGCCGGTACGGTCGCTGACGGGGGTATAGCCATAGGCGCTTTCGCCGGTTGCCCTGCGCATATCAGCCATTTGCAAGGATCTCCTTCACGGTCACAGGCCGGTGCTCAAGCCACGACTGCTTCGCCGCGATGGCCAGCACCACGGGGGAGAGCGCGTCGTCTATCGTAACGGGCACGGGCGTATTTTCCGTGACAGCGGCAACGAATGCCCGCATTTCGGCAATAAAGGAGTCCATGTACCGCTCCAAAAAGAAGTATTGCGGCTTGTCGGACACCACGCCGTCGGCGGTGGATACGCGCACGGTGGTATCGCCGTCGTTTTCACCGGCGGCCATGCCCTTTTCGCAGAATACCTCCACGCGCTGGTCGTAGCCGTAGGCGGCCCGGCGGGAGTTGTCGATCACGCCCATGGCGCCGTTTTCAAACTTCAGGGTAACGATGGCGGTATCCACATCGCCTGCCGCGCCGATGGCAGGGTCCACCAGCGACGCGCCCTGCGCGTATACCTCGGTGGCGGGGCTGCCGGCCAGAAACTGCGCCATGTCAAAATCGTGGATCATCATGTCGATAAATAGCCCGCCGCTGGAAGCCGCGTATTCGGGGGAGGGCGGCTCGGGATCGCGGGAGGTGATCTTCACGATCTCCACCTTACCCAGCTGGCCGCTCTTAACCACCGCCTGCACACGGCCGTGATTGTGGTCAAACCGGCGGTTGAAGCCGATCTGCAGCTTGACGCCGTTTTCCTCGGCGGCCTGCTTGGCGGCGAGGATTTTCGCAATGGTCAGGTCTACGGGTTTTTCGCAGAAGATGTGCTTGCCTGCTTTAGCGGCCTCGATGGCGATTGCCGCGTGGGTATCGGTAGGCGAGCAGATAAGTACCGCGCCGATGGCGGGATCGTTCAGAATATCGTGATAGTCCTTGGTGTAGGAAGGGATGCCCAGCCGCTCCGCCAGCGCTTTGGCGCGGGGCTCGTCCGGATCGCTGATGGCAGCGACCTCGGCCTGCGGAATGTGATAGGTAATGGACTGCGCGTGAACATTGCCGATACGTCCGGCACCGATGATACCGATCCTGAGCTTATCCATGGAAAGTGCCTCCTTATAATGAACCGTCCCAGGAACTGACGGTAGTGTTTTTCTTTTCTTCTTCGTCAAACCAGCGCACGGTGACGTTTTTAGAATCGGTAAAGAAGCGGAACGCGTCCTTGCCGTGGCAGTGCAGGTCGCCGAAGAACGAGTTCTTGTGTCCGCTGAAGGCAAAGCAGCCTACCGGCACGGGGATGCCCACGTTGACGCCGACCATGCCGCCGTCGGTGCGCTTGGCAAACTCGCGCGCGTAATGCCCGTTTTGGGTAAAGATCACCGAGCCGTTGGCGTACTGGTTGGCGTTCATCACGGCGAGGCCTTCCTCAAAGTTCTTCACGCGCTTCACGCACAGCACGGGGCCGAAGATCTCCTGCTGGCCCACGGACATTTCCGGCGTGACGTGATCCAAAATCGTGTGCCCCAGATAGAAGCCGTTTTCGTAGCCTTTCACGGTGATGCCGCGGCCGTCAAGCACGGCGGTGGCACCCTCGTCGATGCCCTTCTGAATCCAGTCGGACACAAACCTCATATGCTTTGCGCTGCCCACGGGGCCCAGATCGCTGGCTTTATCATAGGCGGGGCCGATCGTGCGTGCGTTGCACAGGCGCACCAGCTCGGCTACCAATTCGTCGGCAATGCTTTCCTGCGCCACGATCACGGGCAGCGCCATGCAGCGCTCGCCCGCACAGCCGAAGGCGGAGTTGATGATACCGGCCGCCGTACGCGTAATGGGGGCGTCCTCCAGGATGAGAGCGTGGTTTTTCGCCTGGCAGAGCGCCTGCACACGCTTGCCGTGCGAGGCTGCCGTGCCGTACACATGCAGTCCTATTTTGGTGGAACCGACAAACGTGATGCCCTTGATGTCGGGATGCTCCAGCAGCAGCTCCGCCACATCGGGCTCGCAGGGAACGATGTTGAGCACACCGTCGGGGAAGCCGGCTTCCTTGTACAGCTGTGCCATTTTCAGGCTGGTCATCGGCGTGGTGGGCGCGGGCTTGACGATAAACGTATTGCCGCATACGATCGCCAGCGGGGCCATCCAGCCCATGGGGATCATTGCCGGAAAGTTCCACGGCGCGATGCCCGCAAACACGCCCATCGGCTCGCGGTACAGCGTGGTATCGTAACCAGAGGAGGTATCCATCAGGCTTTCGCCCATCAAAAGGCTTTGCGCCGAGCAGGCCAGGTCCACCATTTCGCGGGCCTTAAGCACGTCGCCGGAGGCCTCGCTCCACACCTTGCCGTTTTCGGTGGCGAGCGTCAGGATGAGATCGTCCAGGTTTTCCTCGATCAGCCGGTGCAGGTTGAACATCATCTCCACACGCTTTTTAATCGGCGTATCGCGCCACGCGGGATAGGCGGCCTTGGCTGCCGCGATGGCCTGCGTAAGCTCCTCACGGGTACAGCAGGGCGACTGGGCGATGATTTCGCCGGTGGAGGGATTATAAACGTCCGTATAGGTTTCCGTGGCGCTTTGCACATATTGACCGTTGATAAAGGGCTTTAATATCATAGGAGGTTCTTCCTTTCATGCTCTTGCGACCAGGTCGCCGTACTGCGCTTTTTTCTGTGCGATAAAATCGCGGATGGCTTGGGCGGTGGGCATATCCTGGGAGCAGGCGTGGCTGGCTACGAGCATAGCCGCCGCCGCGCTGCCGAACTCGAGGGCGTCCATGATGTCCCAGCCGGCGAGAACGCCGTGCAGAAAAGCCGAAGCATAGCCGTCGCCGCCGCCAAAGCCCTTGAGGGCTTCCACCGGAAAGGGCTTGATGGAATAGCTGCCGTCGCCCGTATAGGCGGTGGAGCCTTCCTTGCCGTGCTTGATGATGACGATTTTGGCGCGCTTTTGCAGCCAGTGCCTGGCCGAGGCCGCGTCCGTGCCGTCAAGCCCCGCAAAGCGTTCCATACGGTCAAACTCGTCGCGCGAGCCCAGGATGATATCGGCTTTTTCGGCGGCCATGGAGGTATACACCGCCACCTCATCGTCGTTTTGCCAGGAATAGGGGCGGTAATCGGCGTCGAGCACGACGGGTGTGGCGCTCTGCCCGGCCAGTAAAATAGCCTTAAACGCCGCCTCGCGCGACGGGCTGTGGGATAATGCCGTACCGGAGATCAGCAGCATTTTCGCACCGGCAATATAGTCGGCGTCGATATCGTCGGGGTGCAGCTGCAGGTCCGCCACCCCTTCGCGATACATCAAAATGCTGGATTCCGTCGGCGATAAAATTTCCGTAAAGGTCAGTCCCAGGCACTCGCCGTTTTGGCAGCGCGTGATGTGGCTGGTGTCAATGGTTTCGTTGGCAAAAAACGAGGTAACGAAGTCGCCGAAGCGGTCATCCGATACCTTGCCCAGAAAGCCGACCCTGTGCCCCAAACGGGCCATGCCGACCGCGATATTGGCAGGCGATCCGCCCAGATATTTTTTGAATGTGGTGGATTCCGCCAGCGTTTTAAAGTAATCAACGGGGTTAAAGTCGATCGCCACCCTGCCCAGCAGCACGATGTCCATCGGCCTTGTCAGATCGAAGGTGAGGCCTTGCATAAGCATTCCTTCCCGGCCAGCCCAAAAATGCGCATATGATGCATAGCCATAGCACAGGTTTTATCAATCATGCGTTGACTGATATCAAAGATGGAGCCGCCGCCTTCGGCGCCTTCGGCCGCGGCCTGAAACAGCGCCGTGGCAATGTTGATCTTGCGTACGCCCAGCCGGATGGCATGGCGGAAATCATCAGCGGCGATACCGGTGCCGCCGTGGAGCACAAGGGGTACGTCCGAAGCCGCGGAGATATCCCGCAGGATGTCAAAGTGCAGGTCCGGCGCACCTTCGTAAACGCCGTGGGCATTGCCGATTCCAACGGCAAGCGCGTCCACATCCGTTTCCCGCAAAAAGCGCAGCGCTTCCACGGGATCGGCATAGGCGATAGGGGATTTGCGGTTGTCCTCGGTCTGCCCGATTCTGCCGACTTCCGCCTCCACGTCCACGCCGAGCGCGTGCGCCCGCTGCACAAGGCGCTGTGTGTTTTCAATGTTTTGGGCAAGGGGAAGATGGGATCCGTCGTACATGACCGAGGTAAAGCCGATCTCCATGGCCTGCTCGATACAGCCTTCGGTCAGGCCGTGATCCAGATGCACGGCGATATCCACGCTGGAGGCTTTTGCCGCGGCGATCATGGCGGGGCCGATGATGTGCAGCGGCGCCGTGTGCAGGCGTACCTCCGCGATTTGCAGGATAACCGGTGTGTTTGTTTCTTCAGCCGCATGGACTACGCCCTGAATCATTTCAAGGTTTGCAACGCTTAATGCGCTTACGGCACGCTGCTGTTTGCGAGCGTCATCGAGTAGGGTGCTAAGTTGCGAGAGTGCCAAAATTAAGCCCTCCGTTTTCGTATCAGGATGATGCCAGAATCAGCTTGGTGTTGGCCCGCTCCAGCGCATCGGCGTAGGAGGCGTCGGGCCGTGCATCGGTGATGATGGCATCGAATTGTTCCAATCTGGCATAGGTGAGAAGCGCGGTTTGCCCGAACTTCTGATTGTCCAAAAGCAGGTAGGAGTGCTCGCTGCGGGCCAACGCGGTCATTTTGATCTCATACTCCAGCGGAGACGAGTTGCACACGCCGTTGGTCAGCGAAAGTGCGGTAGCCGCCATAAAAGCCTTTTGGACGTTGTAGTACTGTAAAAATTTGGTGGCTTCCAGCCCGGTAAATGAGCTGGTGCTGCGGTGCAGCTGCCCGGGAAGCGTAATGATGGTCAGGTTTGGGTAGGGGAGCGCGGTCATGATGGCGTGCAGGCTGTAGGTGATGATGGTGATATTTTGCTTTGACTGCAGGTGCGGGATCATCTGCAGCGTGGTTGTGCCGGAATCCAGAAAGATGATATCGCCGCTGTCCACCAGCTTGGCGGCTTCCTGGCCGATGCGTGCCTTAACGGTGGGGTTTTCGATGTTACGTACGTCAAAGGGGGTGAGATGCTCGGACTTCAGCGCGCATACGCCGCCGTAGATTTTTTCAATGGTTCCGCGCTTGAGCAGCACGGCCGTATCCCTGCGGACCGTGTTCATCGATATGGAAAACTTATTCTGGAGCTCCGTCATGGATACGCTTTCTTTGGCGATGATGTAGGATTCCATTTGCTCTAAGCGGACATTGCGCATATGATCACATCCCGTTTTGATAGTTGTTGGCTGAGGGCCGCTTGCGTAAGGCGGCCCTCAGCGCATCGTTTAGAAACTGTTATCGCTTTTTACTGGTTGGCGCCGTACCATTCCTGCACTTCGGCCAGCATCTCGTCCAGGCCGGCCGCGTTCATTTCAGCAAGGTAAGCATCCCAATCGGTCTCGGTGCTGGCTTTGCCGGTGATGAAGTTGATCATCCAGCTGTCCTTGAGGCTGGTAAGGTTGCTCTGATATTCCGCCATGGCGGGCAGTGAGAACTGAATCAGGTTGGCAATCCCGTTCTCGTCATAGCCGAGGCTGTAGGCAAACTGCGCGGCCTTGGAGGTCTGCTTGGTGGCAAGGCTCGGGCCCCACTGGGTCGGGCCGTATTCGTCAACAGCGGCAAATTCCGGATAGGTGTCGTAGTAGAGTTCGGTCAGGCCGTACTCGCCCACTTCCTTGTCCTTCCAGAACCAGTAGGTGCCTTCTTCGCCGTACATGAACTCCAGCACTTCCTGCTTATCTTCGGTGCCTTCGGTCTTATACTGCAGTTCCATGTAGTTCATGATGTCCATGATGCGGGTGAACTTGCCTTCATCCGCGGTAGCGCTGGGGCTGAATACGTAGAACTGGGCCAACAGGTTCCAGCTCTTGACGCCCTGGCCGTAGGGGCCTTCCACAGTGCTGCCGTATACGAGCTCGCTGTCGGGATTGGCGGTGATGAATTCGTTGGCAACTGCGCCGGCTACGACGTCGGTCAGGTTGCCGTCTGCATCATAGTCCTGATACATGCCGGGCATTACCCAGTGATAGTAGTTGCCGCGCACGGTCATGCCGATACGGCCGTTGACAAACGAGTGGGAGATGGCCCAGTAACCGCCGGTGTTTTCACCGGTGATGAACTCGGGATCGATCACGCCGTCGGCATACCACTTGGCAAGCAGCGTGAGAGCTTCGCGATACTGCTCGGTAGCGGCGGCCCACTGCACCTGACCGTCGATGAGCTGGAAGTAGCTGTGGTCGTTGCGGCCGTCGCAGGCACCGGGGTTGATGCCGTACGCGCCGAACACCAGGCGCATGCCGTCGGAGGACAGGCCGTAGGTGTCGTCCACGCCGTCGCCGTCGGGATCGTCTTTGGCAAACTTATACATGAGGTCTTCAAGCTCTGCAAGCGTGGTGGGGGTTTCTTCTACGCCCACGGCGTCCATCCAGGTCTTGTTGTACACGATCGGCAGATGGAAAACATTGCCGGCCGCGATAGCGGGAATGCCATACTGCTGGCCTTCATACATACCCATCGTCCAGTAAGCGCCATCCTGGAAATTGTCCAGCATTTCGCATACATAGGGCAGGTGCTCACGCACGATATCCATGTTGATCGCGCCGACAACACCCTGATCGATGTAGGTGATCAGCTGGGAAGGATCCTTCAAACGGATGACATCGGGAATGTCGCCGCCGGCGATACGGGTGTTAAGGACTTCGAGGAAGTCGTTGTCTTCAATGTTGAGCATATCGATATCAACGTTGAATTTTTCTTCCACGGCCTTGATGAGCACCGCATCCTCGGTGATGGGGGCGTTGAGGTAGGTCGTCCAGGTGATGGTGTAATGCTCGGCATAGGGATCTTCTTCAGCGGTCGCAATACCGGAAGTCATGCCGAGTGCCAGTGCGAGTACCAGCAGAGCGCTAAGCAGTTTTCGCATGTTGGGTGCCTCCTTGAATATAATATGATTCACAAGAGTTTTCAACCCTTGAGAGATCCGATCATGATACCCTTGACAAAATACTTCTGAATGAAAGGGTAGACGAAGAGGATGGGGAGCGTGGCAACCATAACCGTGGCTGCCTTGATGGTTTCGGTGGTGAGGCTGGCTTTGCTGGACACTTCCTCGCCGCTGAGCGGCACCAGAGAGGATGCGCCTTCCAGCACCACACGGCGCAGCGTAACCTGCAGCACTTGTTTTTCGGGGGTTTGGATGTAAATCATGCCGTCAAACCATGCGTTCCAGTGGGCAACGGCCGTCCACAGCCCGATGGTGGCGATGATGGGCATCGATAGCGGAAGGATGATGCGGTACAGGATGATGATGTCGTTGGCGCCGTCCAGATGCGCTGATTCCTCCAGACTTTCGGGCAGGCTCATCAGGAAGTTGCGCATGATTACGATATGATAGGCGTTGATGGCGGTTGGCAGCATCAGCGACCACAGCGAATTGATCATGCCCAGATCACGGATCAGCAGGTATTCGGGGATCAGACCACCGGAGAAAAACATGGTAAACACGGTGATGCCGGTCCAGAAGCTGCGGTTGGGATAATAGCGCTTGGAAAGCACATACGAAAGGCTGTAGCACAGCACCAGCGAAATCAGCGTGCCGCCGCAGGTGCGGATCAAAGTGTTCATAAAGCCCAGCCAGATATACTTGGAGGCCAATACGGTTTCATAGCTTTCCAGCGTCAAAACCTTCGGCCAGATGTATACGTGCGACAGCGCCACCTTTTCCGCATCGGCAAGCGACAGCGCGAACAGGTACCAGAACGGATACAGCATCGACAGCGCCATCAGCCCGAGCACGATGGAATTGAACGTGTCGAATACCTTTTCACCGGGCGTTTTGCGGATAAAGGAGGCCTTTTTGCGATGCTTTTTAACAGCGATACTCATACTCATTTTCAAGCCCTCCTTACCAAATACCGTAGTCGTTGACGCGCTTGGAAATGGTGTTGGCGAGAATAACCAGCCCGAACGCGATCACGTTTTTGAAAAGCCCGATCGCGGTGGAGAGGCTGTATTTCATGTTTTTCAGGCCCAATTCATACGTCAATACGGAGATGTTGTTAGCTACGCTGTATACGGCGGCGTTCATCATGTTGTACACCTGATCGAAATTGTCGTTCAATATCGAACCGGAGGTGAGGATCAGCATGATGGTAATGGTAGGCGCGATGGACGGGATGGTAATGTAATGCACACGCTGAAAGCGGGTAGCGCCGTCGATAATCGCGGCTTCGTACATTTCCTGGTTCACCGTGGACAACGCCGCCAGATAGATGATGGAGCCCCAGCCGATCGACTTCCAGATATTGGTGACCACCAGCACGCCGCGGAAGGTGCTGACCTCGCCCATAAAGTAGTAGGGGGTCAGGCCCATAGCGCGGTACAGGGCGGCGACGGGGCCGGTAGACGGCGACAGGAACTGGATAAACAGGCCCGACAGCGTAACCCACGAAATAAAGTGCGGCAGATAGGAGAACGTCTGCACGGTCTTTTTAAAGCGGAGGTTCGTCAGCTCGTTGAGCAGCAGCGCCAGCAGGATTTGCAGTGGAAAGCCGAACAGCAGGTTCAGCCCACCCAGAATAATGGTGTTCATAAAGGCCTGAGTAAAGCCCGGCATGGAGAAGACTTTTTTAAAGTTGGCCAACCCAACCCATGGACTGCCCCAGATCCCCTCCAGGATTTTGAACTTCTTAAACGCAATCTGTAATCCGTAGATGGGGACGTACTTGAAGATGATCAGCACCGTAACGCTGACCAGCAGCATCAGCGTAAGATGTCTGTAACGCCAATACTGGGACAGGGTATAGCGAAAACCGGACGTTTTTCGCATGGATTTGGGTGGGGTGAGCGCAGCCTTGTTGTTTTGCACGGTGAATCGAGTCTCCTTCCTGCTTTGTTTACCAGGGGAAATGCAGGGCCGTATCCTGCTTGGCGCCGATGTGGAATGTTCGGTCCACAGGCGTGTAGTCCGTCATATACAGGGTAAAATGGTCGGGGCTCTGCGGATAAGCGCCGCCGCTGCGCGATTGCACATTGTGGCGGCCGAACGTTGGCGACAGCGTGATAATTTCTCCGTGGTGATTTTTCACCTCTACGTCGCCGCCGCGCATGGTAATGCTTTGGCCCGCTTTGCCTTCCAGCAGAAAATCATCCCCGCGCACCTGGCACCCGGGCAGGAAGCCGATCTCCACGCGCAGCGGCAGCCGGTCGATGCCCTCGGTGTGGATGCGGACGTCGATACCGTCGTCCCGGTCGGTAATCTCCACGGCCGTATCCAGCGGCACGCCCTGCGTTTTCCGGCGGTTGTGCGGGTTATCCATGGCCCACCAGTCGGAGGTACCCGGATCCTGCGGATAAAATGGAAGGTAATACCAGCTTTCGGCGTGCGCCTTCATGCGGTAGCCGTCCGCGGTTTGCTTCAGGCTGCTGGCCAGAAAATTGCGGCGGTCGCACAGGTTTTCGTAGATGACCATGTACATGGAGAAGCTGCCGTTTTGGAAATACAGGAAGTTGGGCTTGTCCTCCAAAAGCGTGTAGGAGAACTGCCCTCTGCGGACCCGCACGATTTTGGAATCGGGGAAGGTGCGGCGGATGGATTCAAACGGCTTGTCAAACGGCGTATCGGCGGCATAGCCGTCCATGTCCGCGTTCAGCAGCAGCCACTCCACGCCGCCCGGCACATGTCCTTTTTGTACGGAGGAGTTCCATATCCACTCGGCCATCGCGCCAAGCGACGGATCCTTGAGCAGATAGCCCACCATGAGATAGAGGATATAATAGGTGTCCATGTATACCTTGCGGCCGTTGTCCTGGCGGGTGGAATTGTTGGTAAACACGGAGTCGTCGGGATCGATATAGGCGTACATCATCTCAAGGTTCGCCTTGGCGGCCTCCAGATATTTCGTGTCGCCTGTGGCCATGTACAGCCTTATCATCTGGTCGTCGTTCACTTGGTTGTAATTACCCGAGGAACGCTCCGCAAACTCGCCGTATTCGTTGATGTCCAGCCCTTCAAACAGGTACTGTTCCGCGCGCTCCGTAAGCTCCTTGCGGCCGGTGATCTTGGCACACGACAGCAGGCACGAGGCGATGGCCCAGCGGTGGTTGGGCGTGTGAAATCCGCCCGCCGCGATGCCGGTCGCCGCCGAGTTGATCAGCCGGTAGGTAGGCTCGTTCAGCCAGGCCGCTTCCGGCACGGCGCGCTTTTCCATCACCCACCATGCGTTGAGCACGGCGTTGATCATAAACGCGGTATCGGGCGGCGAAGCAAAATTGCAGCCGGACAGGTCAAAACAGCCGTCCGGCCGCTGGTGGCTGTTCATGTAGACAAAATCGGCCTTCAGCGCTTCCTTTACGGTATCGCTCAGATAATGGCGGCTTTCGCGGCACACATAGGCAAGCGCCAGCCGGCTGAACCCAAAGCCGGACAGCCGCGGCTCCACGTGATCGCTGGAAAGTAAAAATCCGCCGAAATCCTCCGACGCAGGCTGCGTTACCTGCGAGCGAACCAAATAATCCACTTCTGTGTTGAGCTGTTCTACCATTGCGGACAGGTGCATGTTCGTCCATCTCCTTATGCGAATACGAGAACTATAGATGATCAACTTGACAATAACTTTATCACAATATTACCACAATTAGAATATTTGGCAAGATGCGAGCGAAAATTATGTACAAAATAGACAAACAATCCGAAACGCATATGGATTATATGACGATGACATCTCCATACAATTATGCAAAACGGCCCGAAAAACAGGCAAATGTGTCCAGAAATTAAGAGGATTTATGCGCCAAATGTATTAAGAATGGATAACTTATGGTTGACAAATGGTTAATACATTATTATCATGAGGTGGAATTTCAATGGTAATATCGGCGGCAAAGAGGTGGCCACGGATGATCAGGGAGAAAAAATCCTACCTGGGTTTTTTAGTCTTTAACGCTGCTTTTTTTATGATGGACACCACGCAAAGCTATTTCAACATCTATCTCAACCAGATCGGCATCACCAAAACGGGCATCGGGTTTATCACGGCGGCATCGGCGCTGATAGCGCTGAGCATCCAGCCGATGCTGGGCGTGCTGGCGGATAAATCCAAATCCAAAAACCGGATGCTGCAGGGGCTGATTTTCCTGTCGGCTATCCTGTATCCGCTGATCCTCGTGTCCGAAAACTTCCTATATATCCTGGTGGTGTTTACGGCGTTTACGATGATTAAGCGTTTTTTGCCCTCCATGAACAACTCTATGACGCTGGAATATGTGCAGACCAACAACCTGCAGTATGGCCCGCTGCGCATGATGGGCGCAATCGGCTATTCCGCGGTAATGATTGTTGTGGGCAAGATTGCCGATATCGGAACACAGTACACCTTTTATGCGTACTGTGTCATCTGTGCGGTGAACATTCTGCTTATCTTTTTGCTGCCGCCCATTCATGGGCATCGCCATGCGGGGGATATGCACAAGTTTACGGAAGTCCTGAAAAACAAGACGATCGTCAAGCTGATCGCGTTTGCCACGCTGATGTCGATGGCGCAGGGCGTGTATTTTTCGTACTTTTCCATTTATTTCACCACGGATCTGGGCGGCAGCGCCTCGCAGTACGGGGTGATGCTTTCCATTGCCGCCTGCTGCGAAATTCCCTTTTTGTTCTTTGCCGACCGCATCATCCGCCGGCTTGGCACCAAGCGGATGCTGTTTATCATCTGCCTGCTGAACTCCGTTCGCTGGCTGGCTACGTATTTAATCAGGGAACCCGGCTGGCAGATGGCCGTCCAGACGCTTAACTTCCTCAATATACTCATGACCGTGGCGGTGACCATCAAGCTCAGCCAAACGGCCGCGCCGCAATTTAAAACCACGGTGCTGACCATGGCGGCAACGGTGCAGACCATCGCTTCGCTGCTGATCTCGTCGCTGCTGGGCGGCATTTTGGCCGATCTGATCGGCATCCGTTCCCTGTTCCTGATCGCCACGGTCATCTGCCTGCTGACGGGGATCGTGTTTTATTGCTTCGTTTTCAAAGACTCGCTGGATCAAGCGTAGAATCAAACAAGGAGGAACCCTATGAAAAACAAAATGCAGGACTACATCGCCATACAGCCGCAGGTATTGGCCGGCGTGCTGGCCCAAACGGATTTCCGGGAGCTGCAGGATAAAGCGCATGCATTCACGCGTATCGTGCTGGTGGGCGCCGGCAGCTCGTATCACGCAATGCATATGGCATGCCCGTTTTGCCGACAGGCGCTGAACCCTGCTACGGTTATCGCCTGTACACCCGCGCAGCTGGACTGGCTGACGCCCGCCATGGCGGCGGAAACGCTGGTCATCGTCGCGTCGCAGTCGGGTACGAGCACCAATGTGCTTGGGCTGATCGAACGGCTGCAAAAGGAAGGCTTTTTCGTGTGTGCCGTTACACAGGACGCATCCTCACCCATTGCCACCGGTGCGGACGCGCATGTGCTGCTAACCATGCCGACGGAAAACGCGGGGCCCAAAACCATGGGCGTTATGGCCACGATGCTTACCGTGCAACTGCTGGCCTGTGTGCTGGGCGGCAGCGGCGAAGCCAAGCTGCGCAAGGATATGGCCCGCATCATCGCGGCTATGCCGCGCAATATCGAGGCCACCGTCCGTTGGTGCGGACAGGCAGCGCCCGAGCTGATGCAAACCGACGCCTATCTGGTGGTCGGGCAGGATAACGCCGCCGCCATCGCGGGCGAAAGCGTGCTCAAGCTGATCGAAACCGTGCGCAGGCCCTCAATCGGGCTTGAGCTGGAGGAGATCATCCACGGGCCGGTCAATGTATTCCAAAAGGGAATCACGCTGCTGTACCTGTCGCGTCCGGACGAAGCGCAAACACGGCCGCAGGCGCTGCGGGATATGGCCAAGGCCGCCGGCGCAAAGGCATGGAACATCGCGCTGCATCAGGGCGAACCGGCCAATACCGACGATACGCTTACCCTGACCTTCGACGCCGATCCGCTGTTGTGCGCCTATGCGCTGCTGCTGCCAGCGCAGATCATCAGCGCGTATGTGGCGCCCGCGATGGGCATTGATCTGGATGCGCACCATGCGGATCCGTACAGCGCTATTCTGGCGGGGCACCTGTAATGCTGTTCCTGGGCTGTGACGGCGGATCCACCAAGTTTGACTACGTGGTCAGCGATGAGCAGGGCGCATGCATCACCCATCAGACCTTTCCGGGCATCAACCTGGTGCAGGACGGCATGGAGGATTATGCGCGGGGTATCCGCGCGCAGGTAGACGCGCTGGGGATTGACCTGAACGCCCTGACCCGCGCCGCTTTCGGCGTTACGGGCTACGGCGAAAGCCGCACCGCCGCCAGGGATATGAACGACGCTGTTCAAATTGCGCTGGGGCATGACCGCTGCACGGTCAGCAACGATTCCGTTACCGGCTGGAGCGGAGCGCTGGCGCTTGCGCCCGGCATCTGCGTATCGGCCGGCACGGGCTCGGTTGCCTACGGGCAGGACCGCCACGGAAACGGCGCGCGCGCCGGCGGCTGGTCCCTGCGCTTTGGCGACGAGGGCTCGGCGCACTGGATTGCCATGCGTGCCGCCAACCTGTTTTACCGGCAGGCGGACGGCAGGCTGCCTAAATCGCAGCTGTATGCCGCGTTCATGCGCGAGTTTGACTTGCAGGATCCCATCCATTTTTCCGTGGAATTTGAAGATACATACGCCAAAACCGCCGCCGACCTTGCCGCCTTCCAGCGTAAGGTGCTCGCGCTGTGCTACGAGGGCGACCCGCAGGTGATCGCGCTCTACCGGCAGGCGGGCGGGGAGTTGGCGCAGCTGGTACAGGCGCTGCTGTCACGGCTGGACTTTGCGGATACACCGGTGAAGGTGGCCTATACGGGCGGCCTGTTCAACGCGGGCGAATTTCTGATCGAGCCTTTTTCTCAAGCGGTGCAGGCATTGGGCGCAACCGTGGTGAAACCTATCTATACTCCGGTAGTCGGCGCGGTTGGCTACGCGGCGAAGCCGTATCTGCGGCAGGAGGCGCTGCATACGCTGATGGAGAACTTAGCCAGCACCATTTGAACCATCGTTCTGCATGAAAAAGTGAGGGATCGGCATGATAGATCGCGGACGGCAGGAACGCCAGCGTGTCTTTGCATGGATGGAAGAGCTGAAAAACCATGTGTACACGCCGTTTGCATCGGTAGAGTTTGAAGGCTTTGAGACCACGGAGCTTTTAACCGTCAAACAGGCAAAAGCGCATCCCAAAACGCCGTATCCTACCGGTACGCCGTGGGGCGGCCCGTGGGCGTACGGCTGGTTTGCGGCGCGGCTCACGCTGCCGCAGGCCGTGCAGGGGAAACGCGTTGTGCTGCTTGCGGGCGTGGGCAGCGAGATGACGGTCTATTGCAACGGGCAGGCCGCCGGATCCATCGATAAGGAGCATCACGAGGTTACGGTGACCGCCTGTGCAAAAGCGGGGGAGCCGATGGACCTGCTGATTGAGTGCTATGCCGGACACGGCGCACGGCTGGAGGCCATCGGCCCCTGCCCGCCGGACCGGCCCGCTATCCCGCCTATTCCCGCTGTGCAGTGCACCATCGCGCCGCCCTCTCTCGCGGTATGGAACGAGACGGCCTTTCAGCTGCTGATGGATGTGCAGGTGCTGGGCAGCCTGCTGCAGGTGCTGCCGGATCGATCCCTGCGCGCGCAGAAGGTAGCGCAGGCGCTGCTGGATTTTACAAGGATTGTGGATTTCGAGCAGCCCAAAGACATTTTACAGCAAAGCTTTGCACAGGCGCGGGAAGCGCTTGCCCCTGCGCTTGCCTGCCATAACGGCGATACCGCGCCGACAATGTACATTTTCGGCCAAAGCCATATCGACCTGGCATGGCTGTGGCCCGTGGCAGAAACCCTGCGCAAATCCGTGCGCACCTACGCCAATCAGGTGGCGCTGCTCAAGGAGTATCCCGAGTACCGCTTCATGGCCTGCGAGCCCGCGCTGCTGCAAATGCTCAAGGAGCAGAATGCGGAACTGTTTGCACAGGTACGGCGCATGACCGGCACGGGGCAGATCGAGGCGGAGGGTGCGTTCTATGTCGAGTGCGATACCAACATTCCCTCCGGCGAAAGCCTTATCCGGCAGATTACGCGAGGTAAGCAATGGTTTAAGGAAAATCTGGACGCGGATACCTGTGTGGGATGGCTGCCGGACACGTTCGGCTTTTCCGCCGCGCTTCCGCAAATTATGAAGGGCTGCGGCATTAACTATTTTGCCACGCAAAAGCTGCTGCGGCAGGACCCCGAGTGCCAGCCGTTTCCCTATCAGAACTTCTGGTGGGAGGGGCTGGACGGCACGCGGGTGCTTGCACATATGTTCTTTAACTACAGCGGCACGCCGGATCCGCAAAGCCTCTACCGCCGCTGGTATCAGGACCGCGTGCAGCAGCGCGATATCGAGGGCATGCTGTTCCCCTTCGGCTATGGCGATGGCGGCGGCGGCGCTACCCGCACGGTGCTCGAGCAGCAGCGCAGGACAACCGATCTGGAGGGTGTGCCGCGCACGCAATACACGCGCCTGCGTACGTTTTTTGAAACCATGCCGTCGCCGAAAAACCGTTGGGTCGGCGAGCTGTACCTGGCGTGGCACCGCGGCACCTATACCGCGCAGCACGAGACCAAGTGGCTGGCAAGGCGGCTGGAGTTTGCGCTCAATGATCTGGAAAAAGCGCTGGCACTGCTCCGCCTTGCGGATAAAGAAGCCGAAATACCCGCTTTGCGGCAGTCGTGGGATACGCTGTTTATGGCGCAGTTCCACGACGTGATCGGCGGCGTGGGCATCCGGCGTGTGTATCAGACCACGAACGCGGCCCTGCGCGATGCGCTGCAAACGATACAAGACGCGGCGGATACGGCATGGCGGAAAACGCTGAATATTCAGCCGGCGGATGCCATAAGCGTGCTCAATCCCCATGCATGGGGTACGGCGTGCTGGGTGCGGCTTCCCCATGCAACGGACGGTATGCAGGACGCACAGGGCTGCGCCTTGCCCTGCTACACGGACGGTCAGGCAAGCTATGCCTATGCCAATCTGCCCGCGATGGGCATGGCGGTGCTGACCCCGTGCGCCGCCTGTGGGCAGCAGGGCACGGTGCACATGCAGCGGCAGGGCGACGCGATTACCGTAGCCAACGAATATTTTATGATCACGTTCGATGCCCGCGGGCAGATCACCAGCCTGATCATGGACGGCAGCGAGTGGG
>DAOPIR010000031.1:0-19956 GCA_035399245.1 Candidatus Limiplasma sp. | reverse complement strand
AAGCTTTTTACTCTCACCAGCTCTGCTGGTGGATTTATATCGCTGAAGCTATGCAGCAAAATCCCGGCAAGCATCAGCCTGCCGGGACTTGATTTGTATTAGGATTAAAAGCACCGCTGTTTGCGGTTCCTGCGGCAGTTTTCCACCACTTCCCCAATCTCGCACTGATAGCAGACCTCGTTGGATAAATAACCGCCGGCGAAGAACTCGTCCAGGTTTTGCAGGGTCGTTTGGGCGATATTCTGCAGGGCTTCCTCGGTGAGAAACGCCTGATGGCTCGTGAGCATCACGTTGGGGCGGGATACCAGCAGCGCTAGCAAATCGTCCCTGATCATGGTTTCGGAATTATCCTCGTAAAACAGCTCGGCTTCCTCTTCATATACGTCCAGGCCGGCGCCGCGCACCTTGCCGCTGTTGAGCGCATCCAGCAGCGCCTCGGTATCGATCAGCGCGCCGCGGGAGGTGTTGACAATGAATACGCCTTTCTTCATTTTTTCAAACGCGGCGGCGTCCAGCATGTGCATCGTCTGCTCGTTCAACGGGCAGTGCAGGGAGATCACATCGCTTTGGGTAAGCAATGTGTCCAGCGAAACATATTCTATGTCCGTATCCTTGGCGGGATAGGCGTCGTACGCAATCACGCGCATACCGAAGCCCTTGCAGATATCGATAAAGGCGCGGCCGATTTTGCCCGTGCCGATTACGCCGGCCGTCTTTGCGTGCAGGTCCACGCCGGTCAGCCCCGCGATGCTGAAGTTGAAATCACGCGTGCGGTTATACGCGCGGTTCAGCTTGCGGTTGACGGTCAGCAGCAGCCCCATGGCATGCTCCGCGATCGCATAGGGCGAGTAGGCGGGCACGCGGACAATGTTGATCTTGCCGTAGGCCTCCTTGAAATCCACATTGCTGTATCCGGCGGAGCGCATGGCGATTACGCGGATACCCAGATCGTACAATATATCAATAACCTCGGCATTGAGGTTGTCGTTGACAAAGGCGACCACGGCGTCGCTTCCCGCGGCCAGCCGAGCCGTAGCGGGCGTCAGCTTGGTTTCAAGGTATTGGATATCATAGGTTGTATTCACACGGTCAAACCATTCCTTATCGTATGGCTTGGCGTCAAAAAAGGCGATTTTTTTCATAAGCGACCTTTCTGCCCCTTTGGGCGGGAGTTGGGTCATAGGTTTCGATATCAACATACCCGATTGTATTCATTTTGAACCAATAGTACCCATAAAGTGCTGGCGCTCGTTTATCATGCGCCTGTTTTCTGCTATAATAGGGAGCAGAAAAACACTACAGGAGACATATAACATGAAAACGCCAAAAATGATTCTATTCGATTATGGCCACACCTTGCTGTACGAGCCGGCGTTTGATTTTCTGCGCGGGGAACGCACGCTGACGCCCTATATCACGCAAAACCGCAGCCAGCTTTCACCCGAGCAGATCAACGATTTTGCAAACACGCTTTATATCCAGGCCGCAAACGGCCGCAAATGCGGCGTGGAGCTGCATGAGCGCCAGTTTCAGCGTATGGTATACGAATCTCTGGGGATCACGTTTTCCATCGGTTTTGAGGAGATCGAGCTGATCAAGTGGAATGCCGCCTCGCCGGGCGCTATGGTGCCGCAGGCCGATATGATTCTCGATTGCATCAACCGGTGCGGCATCCGCTCCGGCGTTATCAGCAATATCGGCTGGTCGGAGCACGCGCTGACCGACCGGTTTAACCGGCTGCTCCCCCGCCACCGATTTGAATTTATCATAGCGTCCAGCGAATACGGCTTTCGAAAGCCGAGCCATTACTTGTTTGAGCTTGCGCTGGGCAAAGCCGGCCTGTCGCCCGAGGACGTATGGTTTTGCGGCGATAATCCGCAGGCGGATATCGAAGGCGCGGCACAGGTGGGCATGTATCCCGTTTGGTATGATAATCCCGCCCTTGGCGCCGATACCGAATGCCGGCATCAGTCGCCGCCGGCATGTGAACACCTGCATATTCAGGCATGGGATGAACTGATCCGAGTTTTGGAAGCGCTTAACAAACAAGCATAAATTGTAATATGAATACAGCCAAACAAGCAATAAGGGCGTTTGCCTATATTTTGTTATGGCAGAAGTCCCGCATTTTGCTGTTGACCGTCTTAAAGGAATGCTCGGAGGACAGCACGGTGAGGTAATCCCCCGGCTTGATAACCGTATCGCCGTTGGGCACGATATCGGTTTCTCCGCGATGGATACCCACGATCAGCATGCCGCCGGGCAGCTCCACCTCGCTGAGGCGCTTGCCCTCGATCAGGCTGCCGCTTTCCACCGGTATTTCCACAATGCCGGCATGCTTATGGTTGTGGTTCGTATGCTGCGTGCCGTCTTCGCTCATCATCCGCTCCAGCAGCGCCTCGTAAATCGGCGTGGTTTTTAACAGATCGGAGATCAGCAGCGCGATAAACGAGCACGCGGCTACCGGAAACAGATGCACCAGCGAGCCCGTCATCTCGGCGGTGAGCAGGATGCTGGTCACCGGAGCCTTGACAGAGCTTGACAGCGCGCCTGCCATACCGCACACCGCGAAGTCCGATATATAGGACGACGGCATGCCAAGCTGCACGGCCACCAGCCCCACGGCGCTGCCCAGCAGTGCGCCGATGGACAGGATTGGCAGAAAGATGCCCCCGGGAATGCCGCTGCCGAAGCTGGTGCAGGTAAACAGCAGCTTGGCTGCCAGCAGAAACAGCAAAAACAGGATGCCGCTGCGCGCGATCTCCGCCGAGTCAATCAGGTTGGCGCCGCCGCCCAGCACCTGCGGCAAAAACAGCCCGAACGGCAGGGCAATCAACAGCGCAACGCCCGGGCGCAGCTTGGCCGGTATTTTGTTATACAGCGATTGGAAGCCCAGTAGCGATTTATTGGTCAGCGATCCGATCACGCCGGACAGAATGCCCAGCGGCAGCAGCCACAAATACAGCGTGGTCGGCAGCTGCGGCGTTTGCGTAAAACTGAGGATCGGGGTCAGGCCGAACACGAGCGTCGCCACAACGTCCGCGGTAAGCGAGGCCGTGGTGGCCGTGATGAGGATCAGCGCGGAAAAGCTGCGGTGCACCTCCTCCAGCGCAAATACCACACCGGAAAGCGGCGCGTTGAACGCCGTTGCCAGCCCTGCTGCCGCGCCGGCTGTAATGAGCGTGTTTTCCTCCAGCTTGTTCTTGCTCGTCTTTTTGGCTATTGCCTGGCTGCCTGCCGCGCCAATCTGTATGGACGGGCCCTCGCGCCCCAGCGAAAGCCCGAAAAACGACGACAGGATGCCCGCCAGAAAGCGGACCGCGAGCACCGACCAGCACTTGATCTTCAGGCCGTGGATTACCATGCCTTCCACCTGCGGTATGCCGCTGCCGGAAGCCATCGGCTCGTACTTCACCAGCCGCGCAATCGCCCAGCCCGCCACGCCGATCAGTGCCAGCCACGGAAGAACCGCCAGCGGATGCTGCCGGATAAACGCATAGATCTGCCCGGCTTTCTCTATCCCAAAGCCCATACCCAACCGGAAGAGAACCACCAACAGCCCCGCAGCCAGCCCGCACAGCACGCTTTTGCCGGCCGCCAGCCACTTGATCCTGTTCAGGCTGGACAGTATTTCATACACCTTGGATCCGCTTTTGTTTTGCAAGCTTCCGCCTCCAGTAAAAATTCGTACGGTTGGCATTATAACACCCCAACGCTTTTGTGGAGGTTCACAATTTGCCTCAAGTGTGAAAAACGTTTACAATAATGACGGATCGAGAATTGCATTTATCCCATACGGCGCTATACTGGTCAGCGGACGTTCGGGCGAGCCCCGGATTTCCGCAGTATATGGGTGAAATGTGATATCGAGGCGGAAGCGTTGTACGAGAAACATGACAGGTCCTACTTAAAACTGATCTTTCCCGGCAAGGTGCCCGACGTAACGGGCGAAACGCTGCTGGCGGAAGATCTGCACATGAATGCCATGTCCATCCGGCTGCTGACGGCCTATATCCGGTGCAAGTACGGCGGGGACAACGGCGTGAAGCCGGACTTTCAAACCATTGAGGATATCGACACCTATATTTACTACGAACACGACTGCGACCGGTTCCATTATTAGGAAACGGCGCAAAAGCAAGAGGTGGAAGGATAGCTATGGATTATTATCTGATCTTATTACCGGTGGCGCTTTTGCTGCTCACATCGAAAATTTTCATGAAGCTGTGCGAACGGATTCATCTGCCATCCGTGATCGGCATGCTGATCGCGGGCGTATTGGTGGGGCTGATCAATTACATTCCCGGGCAAACGATCCTCAACGATACCAGCGAAGCCGGCATCGGATTTTTTGCCCAGATCGGCGTCATCCTCATCCTGTTCTCCGCCGGTTTGGAAACCGACCTGAACCAGATTAAAAAGATCGGCGGCCCCGCGGTTGTGATTACGCTGGCGGGCGTTATCGTGCCGATGGGTCTCGGCTTTTTGCTCGCCACGCTGTTCAACGGCGGGTTTGCGGCCCTCGGCGACAGCGATACGCTGCTGATGAACATCTTTTACGGCACCATCCTCACGGCCACGTCGGTCAGCGTCAGCGTTGCCACGCTGCGGGAGCTGGGCAAGCTCAACTCCAAGGTCGGCAACACCATCGTAGCGGCTGCCATTTTGGATGATATCGTCGGCATCATCGTGCTTTCCATCGTGCTGGCCCTCAAGAGCAACGGCACGGCCAACGCGGTAAACCCGTGGCTGGTAATCCTGAAGATGTTCGTCTTCTTCATTGCCATTGCGTTGATCGCCTCGCTGATTGCCAAGCTGTTTCACAAGCTGGATAAAAAATATCCGCACCACCGTCTGATCCCGATCTTCAGCCTGTCGCTGTGCTTTATCATCGCCTATGTCAGCGAGCGCTACTTCGGCATCGCCGATATCACAGGCGCTTACATCGTAGGCCTGATCCTGTCGACCAATCCCGATAAGGAATACATCGACACCAAGGCCGAGATGCTCGGCTATATGATCTTCGTTCCGCTGTTCTTTGGCAACATCGGCCTGTCGACCCAGTTCAGCAACCTGAACATGAGCATGCTGCTGTTCGGCATTCTGTTTATCATCGTAGGTATGCTGGGCAAGATCATCGGCTGCGGCGGCGCCGCCATGCTCTGCCGTTACAGCTTTAAGGAAGCCCTGCCTGTTGGCATCGGCATGATGGCGCGCGCCGAAGTGGCGCTGGTCACCGCGCAAAAGGGCGTGGAGTACGGGATTATCGATACGTCGATCATGCCGTTCATCGTTATGCTGATCATCATCACAAGCTTTGTAACGCCGATCTCGCTGGGCTCTGTCTACCGTGCAGAAAGCCGCGAATCGCTGGCAGCCAAAAAGCACTGATTCCAACAAGAATATCCACAAATTCGGCAGCTTCGGCTGCCGTTTTTTTGACACGGCACCGTGATCAGCGTATACTGTTAGCCTGATAGCCGGACGGCTGTTGAATTGACCGCACAGGAGTGTATTGGAAAACGATATGTTGCAGCTGACAAAAAAAGCCATCATCGATTCGTTTATCCAGCTATTAAATCAACGGCCGCTGGATCAGATCACGGTAACGGATATCGCCAGGGAATGCGGCATCAGCCGCAGAACCTTTTATCATTATTACCAGGATATCTACCAGCTGCCGGAGGACCTGTTTCTATCCGAAACCCGAAAGATCCTCAAGGGCGAAACAGACTTCCGCTCGTGGGAGCAATGGTTTGAAAAAATGACGGTTTTTGCTTTTCACAACAAGACCGCCATCGCCCACATTTACCACTCGGCCCGGCGGGAATACCTGGAGCGCTACATCTTTACCATTGCCGATAAAACCTTTACGGATTTCATCGCGCAATCCGGAAAAAGCAAATCCTACCGGCAGGAAGATATCGACATGCTGGCCGCGTTTTACACCAGCGCGGCGGTGGGACTGGCATTTGACTGGATTCGCCGCGGCATGCAGGAAAACCCACAGCAGCTTATTCACGGTTATGTAAAGCTGCTTAAAGGCACCGTGCAACGCGCGCTGGACAACTGTGAACAATCCGGCACGGAGGAAGCAGCACAGCCCTGACAGATGCTATTTAACATACGTAAAGGCCCTGATTTCCAATGAAATCAGGGCCTTTGCTTGTTGCGTCCGTTTTATTCGCGGCGGGACAATACAGTGGTGAACACGATCTGCGAAATGCTTTCAATCAGCACGGCGATGCCGATAAACCGCGTCAGCACCATCGCCGTGGCAAACGGATTCCACAGGATAATCAGGCCGAGTATCACCTGCACAAAAGCCGCGATCAGCGGCAGAAACCAGCGTGACTCCCGCAGGCGGAACAGGTCGATCGCGATCTGCGTTTCACGCGCGCCGCCCATGATCAGCAACAATCCAAGCAGCACCGGCAGCAGGCTGATGATAAACTCCGGATCAATCAGGATAAACAGCGCAATGGCAATCAGCATAATGCCGGCGGCCAGATCATGCTTTTGCAAAACGCTTTGCGGCTTGTAGCGAAAATGCATGCAGATGCGATAGACGCCGTAGACCAGCACACCCGCGCTCAGGCCGTAGCAGATAACCGCATTGGACAGGGACGGCCAGATCAGCAGGATCAGGCCTAAGATTGCGGTCAAAACAGCCGCGGAAACGGACGAATATGTCGAGGAGAAAATGTTCTTTTTCATGATCATCAAATTCCTTTCAAACCGCTTGATGCGTCCGGCAGTACAACCGTTGTATCATTCAGTTTCCCCTTATTCCCGGGGATAAAGGTATTCTCCATTGGCTCGGAATCTCCTGTGTTTTCCGCTTGTAATATACGGCTGTCTCCTCTTTTTGAAACGCTTTATCCATATTTATCCGTCGATTTCCCTTGACATATTCCTTATTATTCCCTATTATGTCAATTACAGTAATTATTAGGAGCGTTTCATGATGGACGAAACTTACTATTCCGTGGAGCAAATCGCGGAGCTGCTGCATATGCATCCCAAAACCATCCAGCGTTATATCCGGGAAGGCAAGCTGCCGGCGGTCAAGATCGGCAAAAGCTGGCGCGTCGCCGGACACGATTTGAGCCGTTTTACGGAGGAGCACCGCCCGCATACGGATTCCGCCGCCGCCCCGCCGCAGCGTACCCGTGCATCCGCCGTGCTGGATATCACGGTAAGCTGCCGCAGCGAGGCGGAGCGAATGATCCGCCAGCTCAATGCCGCCATGCAAAGCAAACCGCCGGAATACGGGCAGGCATCCCTAACCACACAGTACCTGGAAGCGGAGGGCGCGCTGCGCCTCACGCTCTGGGGCAACGCCGCGTTCATGGCGGCCGTATTCGCCACTGTGGAAACCTATGTAAAGGAGCACGAAGATGCATAAAGCAAGCGTATTCAAATCACCCCAGGGGCGCGATAAAATCCGAGCCTATTACAACAACATCCTCGCCATGGTTCCGCTTGCGCAGCGCACCATAGATACGCCCTACGGAAAGACCTTTGTGCTGGAGGCGGGCAGCGAGGCCCACCCGCCGCTGGTGCTTTTGCACGGTTCGTGCAGCAACAGCGCCGCATGGCTGGGCGATCTGCCCGCGCTGGCGGCGCGCTGCCACATTTTTGCGGTGGATCTGCCCGGCGAGCCGGGCAACAGCGATGAGCACCGGCCGGATATCGAAGCCGGCGAGTACACCCGCTGGCTGCTTGCCGTGCTGGATGCGCTGCAGCTGCGGCGGGCGGCCCTTATGGGCAACTCGATGGGCGGCTGGCTGGCACTGCAGTTTGCGGCTGCTTATCCGCAGCGCACCGCCGCGCTGCTGCTGCTTGCGCCCTCGGGCCTTGTAAAGGCCAATCCGGCTTTCCTTGCCCAAACCGCAAATATCGCGGATGATACCGCCGCCGCCAAGGCCACCGGCGAGGCAGTGCTGGGCAACGCCGCCATGCCCAGGGAAGTGCTGGAGTTTATGGTGCTGGTGATGGAGCACTTTATCCCCGTCACGGGAACGCTGCCCGTGCTCACCGATGCACAGATGCAGGCGCTGACCATGCCTGTGCTTATGATTGCCGGCGACGCCGACATAACGATGGATGTGCACGCCGCATCGCTAAGGCTGAAAACGCTTGTCCCCAGCGCGCAGTGTATCGTGCAGAGCGGCAGCCACGTCGTCATCGGCGCGGCAGAGCAAGTCCTTTCGTTCTTGGATACTGTACTGTAAGTATTATTCATCAGGTGTTCTTCGTGTTCTGAATTTCAACATATTGTAACTTATGGCATTGACAAAGCCATATCTGTTTCGTCCGTCCTATAATATGGTATACTGAATACGACTTACAGAACAATGAACCGCCCGGACGACGACACAGGGAGGTTAAAGAATGAAGAACTCCACAGACATTCAGCAGGCAAACGGTGCCGATGTGTTTCGCTGGTTTTCCGCCGGGGCCAGGGAAGTTTATACGCATGTAAAGCACTTGAATATCATCAATGTTTTTCCCGTGGCGGACGGCGATACGGGCACCAACCTCGCGGTCACACTGCGCGCGATGGTGGAGCAATCCTCCCCTGTGCAAAGTTTTCACTCCATGCTGCAAACCATTTCCCGCTCGGCGCTGGCAGGCGCGCGCGGCAATTCGGGTATCATTTTTGCGTCCTACATCAATGGCCTTGCGCTGGAAAGCGGCGCTTACGAATCCGTCAGCATTTCCCAATTTTCCGCCATCGCGCTGGACGCTGTCAAGCACCTGTATACCGCGGTGGATAACCCCAGGGAAGGCACACTGATGAGCGTGATCCGAGACTGGGCCAACTATCTGCAGCACAATCACACGAAATATCACCGGTTCAATGAGCTGTTTGCGGACGCGTACAGCTATGCCTTGCAGCTGCTTAAGAAAACCAAAGAGCAGATGGAAGTGCTGCGCAAGCACAACGTGGTGGACGCGGGCGCCGCGGGCTTTGTCCGGTTTCTGGAGGGCATCAACCGCGTGCTGTCGGACACGCAGGCCATCAGCACCTATACTGATGAGCCGTTTACCCTGCTGGCTTCGGACAATGAGGTATCCGATTTCCGCTATTGCACCGAGGCACTGGTGGATCTGGATACGGTGCACGCCGGCATGGGCGAGGCGCTGCTTGCTGACGTTAAGGCGCGGCTGCATCCGCTGGGCGACTCGCTGATTGCCAACGCCCGCGGCGGGCGGCTGAAGGCGCACATCCATACCAACTCACCGGAACTGGTGATGGAAGCCCTGTCCGCCTACGGGCAGCCGGCGGAACAGAAAGCGGACGATATGGCCCTGCAGACCAAGCTGCGCACGCAAAGCGGCGTGGGCCTGATTACCGATTCCATTGCCGATCTGCCGGACGCGTTTTTGCTTGACCACGGCGTATCGGTGCTGCCGATCGGCGTGCTGCACCATACCGCCGCCTATCTGGACAAGCTCACCATCAAGCTGCCGCAGCTGTTTCAGGCTATGGATTCACCGGACGACTATCCCACCAGCTCCCAGCCCGAGCCCGCACGGATTCACGCGCTGCTCAAGGCACGGCTGGAGCGGTTTGATTCGCTGATCATCCTCAGCGTGGCGGATCAGCTGAGCGGCACCTATCAGGCGCTCGTGAAAGCCGCCAAAGCATTGCAAACCCCTGAAAAGCGCATCACCGTGATCGATACCCGCCTCAACTCCGGTGCGCAGGGCCTGCTGGTCAAGCGCGCAGCGGAACTGATCGCGCAGGGCCGCACCCATGATGAGGTCGTATCCGACATCGAGACCCGCATCCCGCGCACCAAAATCTATGTTTGCCTGAATACGCTTGCCTACGCCGTGCGCGGCGGCCGCGTGCCCGATACCATCGGCAAAATTGGCATGAAGCTCGGCCTGCGCCCCATTATGACGCTGGATGCCGCCGGCCACGGCGCGGCGTTTGGCGTAGCGTTCAGCCAAAAGGGGCTGACGCGCAGGATTATGCGCCTGACGCGGCGTGCAATGCGGCGCGGCGGTATTGAAGCCTACAGCATCGTGCATGGCGGCAACCTGCCGCTGGCCGAGGAATACCAACGCCAGCTCACCCGCATCACCGGACAGCCGCCCGCGTTTATCAGCCCGATTTCCGCGGCCGTCGCGCTGCACTCCGGCCCCGGCACCGTGGCCGTATGCTTTACCAGAAAAGCAGGTGATACGCAATGACAACCGCAGCGCTGATCATCTTTGTATATTTCTTTGCGTTTTTCCTTATCGGAACCGCGCTGGAAAACAACAGCATCGTGGATATCGGCTGGGGCGCGGGCTTTGTGCTGATTGCATGGCTGCTGCTGTTGCTGCGGCTGCCCGCCAGCCTGCCGGAGTACCTGATGACGCTGTTGGTCACCCTGTGGGGCGTACGGCTGTACCTGCATATTACGCGGCGCAGCCGCGGCAAGGGTGAGGACTTCCGCTACGCCGCTTTCCGCAAGGCATGGGGCAAATGGGTAGTTCCCCGTGCGTTTTTGCAGGTATATATGCTGCAAGGCATGTTTATGCTGGCCATCTCGCTGCCGTTTGTGCTGAAACCGGATGTCGTCGCCCCGCCGCGCATGGCATGGCTGCTTGCGGGGATCCTCGTGTTTGCCCTGGGGTTTGTGTTTGAGGTTACAGGTGACAAGCAGCTTTCCGATTTCCTGCACAATCCCGACAGCAAAGGCAAGTTGATGACGCAGGGCCTGTGGCGGTATACGCGCCACCCCAACTATTTCGGGGAGGCCACGCTGTGGTGGGGCATCTTTATGATCGCCCTGAGCAACGGCGTAAGCATTCTCGCGATCATCAGCCCGATCACGATCACGCTGCTGCTGCTGTTTGTATCCGGCGTGCCGATGCTGGAAAAGGCGATGAAGGATCGCCCCGGCTATGCCGCGTACGCCGCAAAAACCAGCGTGTTCATCCCATGGTTCCCCAGGGCGGATAAACCGGAACATAAGGAGGGAGTGTAAATGAACCTGCACGTTTCGTGGACCGATGCCCGCAATTACGTAATCATCCTTGGTGTGTTTTTGCTGATCGACGGCATATGGCTGCTGTGCATTGCTAAAAAGTTGTACGCACAGCAGCTGGGCTATCTGATGGCGGACAAGCCGAAGCTGCTGGCGGCGCTTGCCTTTTATCTGCTGTTTGTGCTGGGTTTACAGGCCTTTGTGGTCAACCCCGCGCTGGCTGCCGAAAGCTGGACGGCAGCGCTGCTCCCGGGCCTTTTGTTCGGTCTGATCACCTATGCAACATACGACCTTACCAACCTTGCCACCGTGAAGGACTGGCCCGTGCTCATCACCGTTATCGATCTGCTCTGGGGCAGTTTTGTCAGCGCCGCGGTGTCCACCATCAGCTATTTTCTGATCCGCGTATTCTAGCCATTCCCGTTTGAGCATTAGAATGTCAGGAGCTTATCACTATGCAACCGACCAAAGCACAGGCAATCACCTTATTGGAAGAGGGCGGCGCCCTCAATCCCGGACCATGGATTCAACATTCCTATGCCGTTGCGCAGTGTGCGCAGCGGATTGCCCGGCGATGCGGGCTGGATCCCGAGCACGCCTATATTCTGGGGCTCTTGCATGATATTGGGCGGCGGTACGGATTTACGTATCTAAAGCATACGATCGACGGCTATCGCTTTTTGTTGGATAAAGGCTATCCCGATCCCGCGCGCATCTGTATCACGCACGTGTTTTCGACCAAATCGCTGGATGATTATATCGGCAAGATCGATGTAACCCCGGGCGAGCTGGACGAGATACTGGCCTTTGTGCAGCAGGCGACGTTTAACGATTACGATCGGCTGATCCAGCTATGCGATACGCTGGCCGGCGCAACGGTGATGGATATGCACGCACGCATTGCGGACGTAGAGCGCCGCTATGGCCGCTACCCCAAAACCAAGCGCGACGCCGCCGAACACCTGAAAGCTTATTTTGAAACAAAGTGCGGGGAGAATATCTATAGAATTGTCACCGATGATGAAACGCTGTGGGGATTATAGCCGTTTCTTAAAGGAAAAGCCGCTGTAAAAAAGCAGCGGCTTTTCTTTGTATTCCCTCAATACTCCCCCATGTCCCGCAGCTTTTGCAGCACGGCAATATAATCGTGCGCCTTACCGGCGTAGGTTTCGGGATTGACGGGATAGTGGACATTGTACAGGTATCCCGATTCGCCGTAGCGGCCCTGCGCGGCTTCGTCCAGATAGGCTTCGTCCATGCAGATGTTTTTGACTTTCAGATACAGCAGCTTATGCGTTCCCCCGGGCGTGGTTTCATGCTCCCAGGCGAGCTCACATTCCAGTGCGAGAAAGCACTCTGCGATGCGCGGCGCATGGACCGTGGCCGCGGGTTCCGCCGTCAGGCCGGAGGCCGCGATCTCATCCGCGTCCCACCGGTTATTGCGGATGGTGGCCAGACAGCGGTCGTAAACATCCGCGGACGGAAAATTGAGCACGCAGGCGTTGGTTGCTTTGAACGTCTGATAAAAATGCCCCGCCGTATTCACGCTGGAAAGGATCGCGAAAAAGCCGTCCGTTTCGCCGTTGAAGCACGCCCACGATTGCAGGCAAGCGTTGGTTTTGCCGTCCGGCTTATAGGTGGTTGCCACAAACAGCGGCGACGGAATGGCCGTCACAAAATCCATCCACGAAAATCCGTAGGTCTGCATGCCCGCCATAGCCGGCGGCACGGCCGCATATTCCTTTTTCATATCATTCTCTCCTTATGCGCTTCAATCGTTTCCATATTCTGCGGCGGTACTGACAATTCCTTGATCCGCCGCCCTATTTCCTGTTGACAGCGTTCGCGCCATCCGTTACACTGTAGGCAATCCCGCAAGGGAACATCTCGATCCGAAAGGGGATGTGTTGTATGGCTGACTATTTGGTGATTGCGTCTTAAAACCAAATACTCGGCAAGCGCAAGTGAATATCCGCGTTATTTGTGCTGCCACTCACAGGTTCCTTTCATGAATATTGCTGTACCGCGCATACGCTGAGGCGTATTGCGTACGCATACGAATACCGCGTAACAGCAGCTGAAAAGAGGCTGCTTGTGCGCGGTATTTGCGTATGGAAAAAAGGAGAAAGAAAATTGATAGATCTGCAAACATACGGATACCGCGAAACCCAATCCCTGCCCGAAGGGCTGATCCCCGGCCGCGTGACCGAGCTAAGGCGGGAGCGTTATACCGTGATGACCGCTTACGGCGAAACCGCGGCCACGCTGAAAGGCAAGTTCTACTATGACAATCAGGAACGCAGTGATTATCCCTGCGTAGGCGATTTTGTGCTGCTATCCTACAACGAAACCGGCGTCTCCCGTATTGCCGGGCTGCTGTCCCGCCGTTCCAAATTCTCCCGCGCTGATTTTTCCGGTCACGCCGTCGGCTATGTGAAAACCATACTGGAGCAGGTGGTTGCCGCAAACTTCGACACGGTGTTCATCCTGTCGTCGCTCAACAGCGATTTCAACGTAAGCCGCATCCAGCGCTACATCACGCAGGCACGGCAATCCGGCGCGCAGCCCGTGGTGGTGCTCACCAAGGCGGACCTCGCCGCAGATACGGAACAAGCCGTTGCCGATGTACTGGCAATCGCGCCCGATGTGCCTGTGCATGCCATCTCCAGCTATACGGGTTATGGGTTGGATGCGCTTGCGCACTACCTGCAGCCCGCCCAAACCGTCGTGTTTCTGGGGATGTCCGGCGTTGGCAAGTCGTCGCTGCTCAATACCCTGATGCAAAAGACCGTTATGGAGGTCCGCGAAATCCGTCAGGACGACAGCCGCGGCCGCCATACCACCACGCACCGGCAGCTGTTCCGGCTGCCGTCGGGCGCAATGGTGATCGATACGCCCGGCATGCGCGAGCTGGGGCTGTTTGACGTGGACGAAGGGATTTCCTCCGGCTTTGCCGATGTGGAGGCGCTGTTTTCACACTGCCGTTTCAGCGATTGCCGCCATCAGTCCGAGCCCGGCTGCGCCGTGACCGCCGCGCTTGCGGACGGTTCCCTGTCCCGCGAGCGCTGGGAAAGCTATCTGTCCCAGCAGCGGGAAAACAAGTTTGTCGACGGCAAAGCGGCCTATCTGGCGGCACGCCGCGCCAAGGGCAAGGCCATTGCCCTGCAGACCAAGGCCCTGCAGAAAAACGGAAGGATAAAGTAATATGACACAACAGAATCATTCCCTGAAAACCGAACAGGCGAACATCCCCGCGCAGGCACTGCGGCATGCCGTGGGCATCATGCTCGGCGTGCCCATCGTGCATGCCGATTATCAGGCAAAGCCGCTGCACGGCGGCACGCTGGGCGATGTGCAGCTGATCACAGGCGAGGCAGCAAGCGCCGATGGCAAAGCGCAGCCATTCCGTATCGTGCTGAAAACACAGAAGCACTGGCAGCGCCCGGGCGATCCGCTTTCGTGGCGCAGGGAATACGACCTGTTCCAATCGGTGCTTTCCGGTGTCTTTACACCCTCGTTTCGGTCGCCGCGCATTTATCATGCCGGGATCGGTGACACCTTTAATCAGCTTTGGATGGAGTATATTGAAGGCGCATCCGGCGCACAGCTTACGATCGATGCTATGGAGCGCGCCGCCTTTGCGCTTGGTTGTTTTCAGGGCCGGTGCCATCAGCAAGCAAGCGCCCTGCGCGCCATCTCCTGCCTGGGCGACATGGCGTACCTGCAGCGGGACTTTGCCCAGTGGACGCCGTACACGATGGAATACCGCTATCTACATTCCGACGATTGCACATTGCCGCAGCACCTGCGGCAAATGCTGATCCATATACAGAAGAATGCGGACGCGATTTTTAAGGAATTACGGGCACTGCCACAGGTACTGTGCCATCGGGATTACTGGACGGAGAATATCTTCGTGAAAGGCGACACCGTTGTCGCTATCGATTGGGATACCGCCGGCTGGGGTATCCCGGGTGAGGACATTGCCAGCCTCATCGCTGACGAAACCGACGCGACGCAAATCGGCGCGTATTATCGACGGCTTGTGCCGGCATACCGGCGCGGCCTGTCGGGTGCCGTCACGCTGCCGCCGGCGGAAGCTTTGCCCATTAAAGAGATGATCCTTTTCAAATTCGGTTACCGGCTTTTGCAGCAGTTCATGTTTTCACCGTCGTCCGAAGCCAAAGCCCAGGCAATCGTCGCACTGGAGCAGATTCGTGCGCTGCCGGATTATCCCACGCTGTAATCCGGCAATTCAGGTTATGCAATGCCTTTGAGGCGCACACGGTGGGTACGTATCGTCCATACCGCCGCCCATACGGCTGTCAGCCCCAGCCATACGGCCAGCGTAACGGCGGATGAGGACACAAACGCCTCGCCGCGGTCAAACAGCAAGCAGGTGATCAGCCGGATACCCGCCGCCGTAGGCAGGTATTGAAATACGGCGGAGCCTGCCGAAAATTCCAGCGGATTGAGTGCGCCGGATAAAATCCACAGCGTGATGCTCAATATGATCATCGGTCCCGGGATCAGCCGGAAGTCGCCCACCTTTGCGCCGTAGAGCACGCCGGGAAAGCTGAATATCGTAACAATAGCCAAAAACAGCAGCGCAAACCACGCCAGCTGACGAGCCGTGGCGATTGCCAGCCCAAACACCCATACGTACACGGCGGTCATTACCACCATCATCAGGGCGGAAATCACAATCGCCGCAATCCACTTGCCCAGCACCGATAAAATCGCGCCGTCGGGCGTCATGCGGATATATACGTCCGTGCCCTCCTGCCGTTCCGACGCGCCCAGCGACCCACCGATCAGCAGCCCGAAAAACATCATTGTCCACACCGCGATGCCGCCCATCATATAATCGGCGCGCGCAAGGCTTTTTTGCTGCAGGCTCTCGGTTACCACAATCCCCGGGCGCTCGCCCGTGTCCAGATCATATTGCTTGACAAAATCGTATATTCTCGCTTCGATGCCCAGCCGCACGTTTTTGGAAATATCCTCATGGATAGCGGTGAAATACACCTGCAAATCAATCGGGTCGCCCTGCGCCACGCTGTCGCCAAAGCCTGCCGGGATGGTCAGAACGCCAAAGGTATCGTGCATCTCCAGCATAGTTTCCGCATCCTGTTCCTCAGCAAACGTCAGGTTGAAATACGGGATGGTGCCTTCCTTGCTTGCAAGCACCTCCAGAAATTCCTGTGTGACAACGCTGTTTGCGTCCTCGTTCACCACCACCAGATCAGCCTCGCCCGTGGTTTGAAACGCGCCGACAAACAGCAGGCACAGCAGCAGCGGCGGGAATATAGACACCAGCGCCATCGCCTTGTGTGTACGCCAATACCTGAACATTTTATGGATTTCCGCAAATATCTTGCGTATCATGCCTGCTTGGCCTCCTTTCCAAACACACGGTCGGCCAGCACGATCATCAGCGCGCCGAAGATCAGCACTACCAGGCTGTTGCGCGCCAGCAAATGGCTGCCCACACTGCCCAGCAGCGCAGCGTTGATATACGCCTGATAGAAATACGTACCCGGCCAGATAACCGACAGCGTGTGCAAAAAGCCCGTCCACGCCTCCGCCGGTGCCAGCCCGCCGGACAGCCACCAGCCGCCGATGTTGATCACCATTACGATAATGCCCGCCGGCAGCACCTGCTTGATCATCACGGCGACGATCACCGCCAATCCGGCCGAGAGAATCACCCCGGCGAGCAGATAGGGTATCTGCATGAGCAGATCAGCCGGCAAAAAGCCGAACACCAGCCACTCCTCCGCCAACACAAACAGGAAAACCAGAAAGGTCTGCGCCGCCGCGGAAAGCAGCTTGCCGCCCATGATATTGCTGAAGCGCGAACCCATGACCAGCTCCTTCATCGTTTGATCCTCAAACTCACGCGCGATGGAAAACGCCAGCGCCGTGCCGGCGCTCAGCAGGATGGAAAGCCCCAGCACCGAGGCGCACAGGTACTTGATCATCTTCAGGTCCGGCGAAACATCCGCCGTAAACACGGCGCGGGGAAGCGTATAGGTTTCCCCTTTCACCGTCAGGTTGTTGTTAAATTCGTTCACCACGTTTTGCATGCGCTGGATAAAGTTTTTGGTAACGTCATCGTTGATGTTGTTGATCTGCACGGAGATCTCCACCGTCTCTCCGGCGTCCAGCTTATCCGTCAAATCTGCCGGAATCACAACCAGCCCCAGCAGCTCTCCGGCCTCGTATTTCGCCTGCGCGTCCTCGTCCGTAGCCTCAAACCAATAAGCGCCGGAGCCGCTTTGCAGCTTCATGATATCGTCCTTAAGGCGCAGGCTCAGCTCGTCCTGATTTTCCACCACCACGCCGACGGGGAGCACCTCCACCTCGGCCATAAAAAAGCCGACGCCCAGCGAAATTACAATCAGCGGGATCACCGACATCAGCAGCAGCTTGGGCTGCCGCAGCCATGTTTTCAGATCCACGATCATCAAACTCCAGATTTTTCGAAACGACATTCTTTTCCCCTCCTAGTCCCGGAGCTTCTTTCCCGTCAGGGAGATGAACACGTCTTCCAGCGTCGGCACCTTGACCTGAATATCCTTGAGCGCCAGCGTGTCCACCCCGTTAAAGAGGGTAATCACCTCGGTAAGCAGCTCGTTGGGCTTGCGGTGCGCCGGTATGCGTACTTCGTAAAGGCCGGAAAACGGATCCTTTTCCGCCTCCGCCTCCTGCGCATAGTTTTTCAGCATTTCGGTAAATCCGGCCGCCTTTGCGTCGTCCAGTTCCACCTTGGCGGTCAGCTGGATGCCGCTTGCGTTTTTAATCTTCAGGTTTTCGGCGGTGTCCAGCGCAATCAGCTTGCCGCCGTCGATAATGCCGCACAGGTCGGACAGCCGATCCGCCTCGTCCATATAATTGGTATTGATGAAAATGGTCTTTTTGCCTTTGAGGTCCAAGATCCGGTTCCAGATCTCATTGCGGTTTTGCACGTCCACGCCGAGCGTCGGCTCATCCAATATCAGGATATCGGGGTCATGCAGCATTGCGCGCACCAGCGCCAGCCGGCGCTTCATGCCGCCCGAAAACGTGCCCACGCGGTCATTGGCGCGGTTTTCCAGGTGCGCAAGCTCCAGCATTTCGTTCACCTTACGCTTTACCTGTGCTGCGGGAACGCCGTAAAACTTGGCGTGAAACTCCAGGTTCTCCCGCGCGGTCAGGTATTCATATACTTCGGTCTCCTGCGTTACCAGGCCGATCTTGCGGCGGATCTCCTGCAGATGATCCTTCGGGTCCATGCCGCATATCGTGATATCGCCGCTGTCCGCCCGCATCAGGCCGCAGAGGATACTGATCAGCGTGGTTTTGCCCGCGCCATTGGGCCCCAGCAGCGCAAAGTTCTGCTTGCCGATGTTTAAGCTGATGCCCGACAGCACCGGCCTTCCCTCAAATGTTTTTCTGATATCCGTAATGGCGATTGACATCGTTTCTGCCTCCCTCGCTGTAAAAACAAACTTCCTTTCTAGTTTATGCTTCGCCGGTTTGCCCATCAACCAACAATGCATGCGCATCTGTCGGATTTATTGCGTTTCATAAGGCATAATGCTATAGTGTTGGCAGAAATGATAACGGGAGTGAATATCTTGCCGGCATTATCCCCCACCGCCGCGCAGACGCGCGAGAATATCAAAAACGCCTTTTGGCGCTTGTATACGGCCCAGCCGATTGAAAAGATTACGGTATCCGAAGTCTGCGAAACCGCCGGCTATAACCGCAGCACCTTTTATGCCTATTTTCATGATATGTACGATGTGCTGGATTGCCTGGAGCACGAGCTGATCCCCGCCGATAAGCTGATGGCCGTGATATTCAACGACCTGCTAAAAAAAGCCAGCGCCCGTGAGACGCTGACGGCCTTTATGGATTTATTTTTGAAATGCGACGTCTATTTTTCGGTGCTGTTGGGGCCAAACGGCGATCCGGCGTTTCGCGAAAAGCTGCTTTCGCAGTTTACGGCGGCCTTTGCCCGGGCGCTGCCCGAGGGGCTGACCAAGCCGTGCCGCTATGTGCTGGCCTACCAAAACGCCGGCGTAATCCTGACCATCGCCCGATGGTACGAAAGCGGCAAGGATATTCCGGCTGAAACGCTGCTGGATCTTCTGCTGGATTTAACGCGCGAGGGCACGCAGGCAGTGTTTACGCAAACTTGCCGCGAAGCCGAAAAGCCATAAAACTTTGCTTGATTTTCCATGCGGTGTTTCATCTATTGCAGGCTGACCGCATAGGGATTATCGTTAAGCGCGGCCAGAATATACCATGCAACAGGCGCGATATGCGGATCATCGCTGTATAGCCAGGGCTCGCCCGTAAACAGGTCGAACCCTGTGTTCACGCTTGCCGCGCCATAGACGGCGGGAAGCCCGCCGGATGCAAGTTGCGCCGCCATCACGGCGCGGAGCGCGGCATCCGCTTGCGCGTCCATCCCAACCTGCTTAAGCGCCAGCGCCGTAAACGCCGTGCCCTCCAGCCAATATCCGCCATCCTTATCAACGGCGGAAAACGCATACCCGCCGTCGGGCGTTTGCAGATTTTCAGCCGCATACCGTACGCTGTCCCGATACGGCGCGTCCGCATCACCCAGCGCCAGCGCCGACCACACCTGCACATCCAGCACAATATTGGAGGTATTGGGCGAAACTCCGTCCTCCGTTGTGCCGGACCAGAAAAACGACTGTTCCTGATCGTACATGCTGTCAAGCAGGCGCAGGATACTCTGCAACGCGGTTTGGTATTGCTCGTTGCCGGTAATTGCGTACAGTGCGCTGCAAACCGCATAAAAATCCAGATTGTGCTCCACCGATTTATATGCAAACGTGTCCACGACGCCGTTTTCGGGCCATCCGTCATAGCCGGCGAAAAATCCGTCGCCGTCGGCCATACCGATGCAGTCGGCGCCACGATCGATGGCATCGCGGGCCAGTTGAGC
>DAOPIR010000030.1:0-20048 GCA_035399245.1 Candidatus Limiplasma sp. | reverse complement strand
ATCACCATCACCAAATAGCGCTTGGCGGTCAGTCCCGTATGCAGTGCCCGTGCACGCTCGATAATCTCGGTTTCGGGTATGCCGGAAATCAGGTCGCTGAGCAGCTTCTGTTTCAGCAGCTCGCTGGAGGACGCCAGCTGATCCCGATAGATGCGCAGGTTGGCCTGCTGCTGCTTTTCGGCGCGGATATCCTCACCGATGCGGGTAAGCACACTGCGCAGTTCCTGCACGCTTACGGGCTTCAATAGATATTCCTTTACGCCAATGGAAATGGCTTCCTTAGCATAGGTAAAATCATCATGCCCGCTGATGATGATGATATACATCCACGGCATGGTAGCGCTGAGCGCGCGGCAAAGCTCCAGCCCGTCCATAAACGGCATTCGGATGTCTGTGATCAGGATGTCCGGCTTGATATCCTGCAGCATCGAAAGCGCCATTTCACCGTCCGGCGCCTCGCCCACGAGTGAAAAATCCGTTTCATCCCACGGAAAATTATTGCGAATTCCTTCCCGTACGACGATTTCATCATCCGCCAGAAACACTTTGAACATTGCCGTTCCTCCCAAAAGGTACGCTGAGTCTCACCGTTGTCCCGTTTTCATCGCTGTCAATCTGCAAGCCCTTTTGCTGGTTGTAATACAGCTGGATGCGCTTGTTGACGTTAATCAGGCCGAAGAAAGGCCGGTCTGCGGGATCGCCGGCTTCTGTTGCCAGGCTTTCCCGCACCTGCTGCAGGCGCTCCGGCGTCATGCCCGCGCCGTTATCGGTAACAGACAGCTCCATCCTGCCGTTTTCTTCCCGCGCAATGATCCGCACACAGCCCTTGCCGCGGCGATGCTTGATGCCGTGATAAATCGCGTTTTCCACCAGCGGCTGTATCAGCAGCTTCAAGATTTCTTTATGATAAAGCTCCTGCGGAATATCGATTTCATAATCCAGTATATCCCGATACCGGATTTTCTGGATGGTCAGATAGCCCTGCAGATGCTTGACCTCATCGGACAGCGGAATCCAATCCCGCCCCTGCGACAGCGAAATGCGGAAGAAGTCGCTCATCGCTTCTGTCACATGGATCACCTCTTCCGTGCGTCCCGCCTCGGCCAGCCACACGATGGCATCCAATGTGTTATACAAAAAATGCGGTGTAATCTGCGCCTGCAGCGTGCGCAGCTCGCTCCGCTTCAGGTTTTCCTGCTCGCGCCGGTTTTCGTCAATCAGCCGCTGCAGCTTGCCGGCCATGATGTTCAGGCTTTCGGTCAAGCCCTGCAGCTCGCTCACGCTCGGGTTTTCCACGCGCGCCTGCAGGTCGCCCTCCGCAATGGACGCCGCCATGCGCTCCAGCTCCGCGATCGGCCTGCGCACCGCCTGGGACAACGATCGCTGTGCCAGTACCGCAAACAATATCGTCAGCCCCAGCAAAATGCCGATCAGCCACATTACCAGTGACAGGCGCTGCTGCAGCAGTTGGCTGGTTTCCGACGCCGCGCTGATTTCTACCGTTATGTATTTTTCCAGCATATCGCCCACAAGCGAGGCTACGCTGCGCACCTCTTCCAGCAGCGCTTCGTTGTCCGACACCAGCGAGCCGCCGGCAATCTGCTCCCCCATGCGGTCGATATAGGTCTTGAGCGTGTCCATCGTGCGCTGCGCTACGGTCAGCTCTACCGATCCGCCGCCCGTAGCCGTCTTTTTAAGCGATTCCAGCGTATCATTCACTTCGTTGAGCAGATCGTACTGCTCACCATTCTCAAAATCGACGCGTCCGGCGACGATATTCCACATTTCGTCGGGTATATCGGAGCTAACAATCGGCTTGATGGACGCCACGCGGTCCACCTGCATGATGGCCTGATGATAGCTGTTGGCATAATTATTCATCATAATGATGCTGGATACCGCGGGGATCAGCATCAGGATCACGATCACAATAAAGCTGAACCGCAGCCGGTCCGCCAGGCTGTCGCCTACCTTCAGGCGCTGAAATACCTTTTGCAGTATAGATTTCATCTGTTAATATTCCCTCGGCGGCAGCGCGTCCAGATCGTCGTCAAACTCCGTGAATGTCCGCTCCACAGAATAGGTGTTGCGCGGGATTTCTTCCCCTGCCGCCAGTTTTTCCGCCAGTTCCATAATGCTGTCGCCAATCAGCGGCGTACACTCCACCACACAGTTAATCTTGCCTTCCATCAGCAGGTCAATGGCCTCCTGCTCGCCGTCTACCGTGATGATCACGATATCCTCTCCGGGGATCAGGCCGGCTTCCTCAATCGCCTCAATGGCACCGTACGTCATGGAATCGTTATGGGAGTACAGCACGTCGATATCGTCGTGTTCGGACAGCAGCGCCTGCATGCATTCCTTGCCTTTGGAGCGCAGAAAATCACCCGAGATGCTCTCGATAATCGTAAAGCGGTCGTCATCCGCAATCATACTGCGAAAGCCGGAAGCGCGCTGCCGTGTCGGCGTGGAATCAATGGTTCCCGAAATCTCCACGATGTTTACATGCTCCGCATCCTTCATCTTCTGCAGCAGAAATTCTCCCGCGCTCACGCCTTCCGCTTCAAAATCCGAGCCTACAAACCCGGCGTACAGGTTTTCGTCGTCGGTATTGATGCGGCGGTCCGTTATCAGCACGGGAATTCCGGCGTTTTTTGCCTCGGTCAGCACGTTATCCCATCCGTCCTCCACAATCGGCGCAAACGCGATTACATCCACCTGATAGGCAATAAAAGAGCGAATGGCTTTGATTTGGTTTTCCTGCTTCTGCTCGGCGTTTTCGTACATCAGCTGCACACCGGCGCGCTCCGCCGCCTCCTGGATGGATTTGGTATTGCCAATCCGCCAGCCGCTTTCCGAGCCGAGCTGCGAAAACCCGAGTAAAATGCCTGTTTCGCCTGCGGTTTCTGTTGTATCCTTGGTTTGATTGCATGCTGCCAGCAGCACAAGACAGATGACCACAATGGCAACGCTTGCTAAAAAAGCACGATACTTCAAAGCGTTCCTCCATTTCTTCCGGTACCTTGTTTCCTGTCCGTACATCTTTTCCAACAGCATACTGCATTTTATGCATTATTTCAATATTGAATCTCTCCCGCATCCTGCGTCGATCGAAACGGTTGCGCAATGCCGGACTTTATTGTATACTGCCTATAACAACGAAGGAGGAACACCAATGAGTGCCATACGTTTTATCCGTTTGCGCAAGTAAAGCAATAAAAAAGCAGAATGCTATCGTAGAAGATAGGTTTTGTTGCTGTGCACAAACGAGATAAAATGCGGTATGGAGCTGCTGATTGAAAGATCGGCCTGTTCTTCTGCATAGGTTCGTGACTGCCGGTATATCCCCATTGGGGTGAATGCCTGCTTTTTTATTGCTGCTTTTCCACATGCAATAAAACGGGAGGCTTTTTCATTATGTCCAAAAACAGTATGTCCAAGATCGGCAGATATTCGATATCGCAGAATTTTCTGACCAGCAAGCCGTTGTTGTTTCGCATCACGGCGCTCAGCTCCATCAATCAAAAGGATACCGTAATTGAAATCGGCACGGGAAAAGGACATCTATCTCATGTATTGGCACAGCAATGCAAAACGCTGTACACCACGGAAATCGACAAAGAGCTCTATCTGCAAGCACAGCGCCGGTTAGCCGATTCACCCAACGTACATCTATGCCACGGCGATTTTTTGCAAACAACGCTGCCCGCACAGAAGCCCTATAAAGTATTTGCCAATCCTCCCTTTTCCATTACGGCAGAAATTCTGAAAAAGCTTACGCAGGCGGCAAATCCGCCAACCGAGATGTGGCTTGTGCTGGAAAAGGGCGCGGCAAAGCGCTATCTGGGAAAGCCCGCCGAAACTGTGCAATCATTATTGATGAAACCACGCTGGAACATGAAGATTGTCTACTATTTTCGCAGGGAAGATTTTCATCCGTGCCCGTCGGTTAACACTGTGCTTGTCCACTTTTTCCGCAAGCCACAAGCGGATGTACCGCTGTTACAATGGAACCAATATGAGCGCTTTGTGCGGCATACCCTGCAATATGGCCTGCAAGGAGGCAAATGCCTTTTAAGCAAGAGGCAGGTATCGCAAGCTCTCCGGCAGGCGAAATGCCCACCATTCGATAGCAACGGACTGATGTTGTACGTGCAGTGGCTCTGCCTGTTTCGCTGCTGGCTATCGCTGTCTGGAGCCGCGATGAAATAATCCTGGCAGCTTATCTAAATGATTATTTACATTACATAGATATGCTCTTTATTGGCGCTTTAGCTTATATGTCAAATAAATAAACCGCCGCGAACTGAGCACATTCTGCGTTCGTTTTTTCGTACAATCTCGTCTTCATCACCGCATCAACGCATCAAAACCTGCTTTGATGCGAGAGGGGCATCGGAGGGAAGCGTGCGCCTTGCAGGCGCTTTGGTAAAGCTAAAAGCGACCCGCAGATGGGAGGTTTTACAGAGTACAGTGTCCGAATGAGGACGCTGTACGACAATAAAACCGAGTGGGCATGCTGACGGAGCGTTGTGAGCTGGGACTTATTTGTGCAAACAAATAAGTCGCCGCGAACTGAGCGCAGTCCGCGACGACGATGGAGCGGGTGATGGGAATCGAACCCACGCAGCCAGCTTGGAAGGCTGGAGCTCTGCCATTGAGCCACACCCGCAAGATAAGCTCCGGCTGCAACAAGCCACAGAAAAAAAGAAAAGTGGAGCGGTAGACGAGATTCGGACTCGCGACATCCACCTTGGCAAGGTGGCACTCTACCACTGAGCTACTACCGCATGCTCCACAGTTCAACGATTGGTAAGATTGGTGCGGACGAAGAGATTTGAACTCTTACGCCTTGAAGGCACTGGAACCTAAATCCAGCGCGTCTGCCATTCCGCCACGCCCGCAGCATATTCACCCGATAAAAGCACGCTACTTTGCGAAGCGAATGCTCAAGCGAAGGACGCTTCCGTTGCATCAAACAGCCTATGCACCATTTTCTTCGCCTTCGCAACGGAGCATATTATACAATATCGATCTGTCGCTGTCAACGTCCAGCTTTCCCCAAAGCCACACAAATTTCGAATTTCCAATGTTTTCATGTCGGTATAGATTTTTGTAATAAACCAATGCAAAGCAGAATGGATATTTCGAATTTTATCCACTTTTATATAACAGATCACAGATTATAGGTTGACAAAATTCCGAAAATGCGTATAATAATTTTTGCGCTCTTTTCATTCGCGCAGCGTTTGCACCATTAGCTCAGCTGGCTAGAGCACCTGACTCTTAATCAGGGTGTCCAGGGTTCGAATCCCTGATGGTGTACCAGATAAGCCGCTTGGAATATGATATTCCAAGCGGTTTTCATGTTTCAGACCATGCCAGACATCTAATGCACAGTACCACGGCATGCAAAAAAGACGGCCTTGCCGCCTTTTTGCTATTTCGCTGATCTTTTTCCATAAGCCTGCCATCGATGCATGTGATTATATGCTGACGCGCCACATGGATCCGCGGCCTAATCACGCTTCAGGATGGCCGGATATTTTGCCGATCAGTTCCTTATGCGAGCCGTTTTTCAGAAACACCGGCATCTGGGCAAGCGGCGCGGGGGCCTGCACCCACTGGCCGCCTGCGTATTCCTTGCCGTCGGCCATGGCCGTCCATGCCGCACCCTTTGGCAGGTATACCTTGCGCGCCGTCGCGCCGGCTTCCAGCACGGGCGCTACCAGGATATCCGGCCCATATAGATATTGATCCGTCAAATCCCAGCAAACGGCATCGTCCGGAAACTCGTAAAACATCGCGCGGATCACCGGAGAACCCAGCTCATGCGCCTCCCGCATCAGGCTGCGTGTATAGTCCCGCATGGCTTCGCGCAGGAGCATGTACTCCTTCAATATGGGATACGCCGTCTCGCCAAAGCTCCACACCTCGTTATCCGCTCCGGTAAACAGCGCGTCCGAGCCATCCTTGCGATGCAGCGTCCGGGACGGTACGCGGTCGCCGTGCAGACGCATCACCGGACAGAACGCGGCCCACTGGAACCAGCGGATGAGCAGCTCCCGGAACCCTTCGTCGGCCGGATCACCCTCGGAAAAACCGCCGATATCGGTTGTCCACCACGGGATGCCCGCCAGCGACATGTTCAGCCCCGCGCAAACCTGGCGGCGGAAATCCGTCCATGTGCTGTAGATATCACCGGACCACACCAGCGCGCCATAGCGCTGGCTGCCGGCCCACGCACAGCGCACAAGATTGACGATGTTTGTCTGGCCCTCGCGCTCCATCCCTTCGTAAAAACCGCGCGCATACGCCTGCGGATACAGGTTGCTCACCGCCTCCGCCGGTCCCATGAAATAGCGGTAGTTTTCATAATCGTATACGCCGTATTCAGGTTCGGCTTCATCCAGCCAAAAGATTTTGATCCCGTGATCATAATAGTTTTGCTTGCACTTGCGCCACACATAATCTCGCGCACGCGAGTTTGTGGCATCATAAAATACGCTGTCCTCGGGCCACTGCATGGTTACCTGCGCACCGCGATCAGCCCGCACCAGCAGGCCTTCCTCGCGCATCTCGGCATAGTTCTCACTTAAGGTGGATATCTGCGGCCATACCGACACCATCAGCTCAATTCCCATGGTGTGCAGCTCGTCCACCATTGCTTTGGGATCAGGGAAGAACTCCTTTTCAAAACGGAAATCCCCCATTTTCGGCCAGTGGAAAAAATCGCATACGATCACATCAATGGGCAGCCCGCGGCGCTTGTATTCCCGTGCCACTTCCAACAGCTGCTCCTGATTCCAATACCGCAGCTTGCACTGCCAAAAGCCCAGCCCATACTCCGGCATCATTGGCGCGGTGCCGACCACCCTGGCGTATGCGTGCTCAATTTCGGCCGGCGTATGCCCCGCGGTGATCCAGTAATCCATCTGCTTGGTTGTGGCGGCCTTCCACTCCGTGATGTTTTTGCCAAACGTAGCGTGCCCCACCGCCGGATTGTGCCAGAAGAAACCGTAGCCCCGATCGGAAATCAGAAACGGTACGCTTGCCTGCGTGTTGTGCTGTGCCAGCTCGATCACACAATTTTTCAGATTGAGGAAGTCGTATTGGTATTGCCCCATTCCGTAGAGCTTTTCATTCTCGTTGCCCTCAAAGGTCACGGTCAGCTCATAATCGCCGCCCGCTTTTGCCTTCCAGCGGCGTGCGTACAGCTTGATGCCGCCGTAATTAAACGCCTCTTCCAGCAGCAGCTTGCCGGTTTCATTATAATAATGCACCTGCACATTGCGAAACCAATCGTCATAGGTCACAACCGCCAGCAGATTACCGTTGCGGATACACGCCTTTTGTGCATCGATTTCCACCGTTACAGGGCCATGCTCCGGCTTATCCGGCAGCAGCGCGTAATCCCAATCCAGCAGTTCCCCCATCATGCGTGAGCGCACGCGAAAGCTGTGCTCGCCCCATGGTTCGATTTTCATTGTTTCGCCGCTTAAACGTACCAGCAGCGAATCTCCCTGATGCTCAAAACGTGCCATACTTATTCTCCTGTCCGGTTTATCCAAACCGTCATTTCGCCTTCGCCGCGGTTGTTCCACAAAAAATAGGGGATCAGCTTCACTGTGACGGGTTCGCGTTTTGATTGCGTATACGGCCTGTACAGCGTAGCGCCATCCCAACCGTCATCCGTTGTGCGCAGTGCACGTGCCTTAAGCACGCGGATACCGCCAAACAGCGGATCGGGCTCCACCGACACCGGCGCAGTGGGATCCACCAGCAAATCCTGTAAGTTTGCTCCGTTGTCGATTTCCTCGGCGCAGTACACCAGCGGCCCGCGCAGCAGGCATACCTTGCCGCAATCCTCCGTAACACGTGGATTGGCACACCAGAATACGGCATCCATGCCAAATCCGACCTCTATGGTATCGCCGCCCTGCACGGTCAGCACGGCATAGCCGTTTTCAACGACCGTTTTAACTGCCAGCCCGTTTCGCATGACAGTAAACGCCTTTGCATATCCGGGAATACGCAGCGCCAGCTCAAAAGGCTTTTCCGCTGTCACCTTGATTGACGCACTGCCCTCCCACGGCATGGAGGCCTCGCACTCCAGTGCTGCCTTGCCGCCGGCTACCTGTATATCCGCATGATTGCCGATATACAGGTGCTGATAGATACGGGATTCATTTTGCGTATACACATAACCGCCCAGCCCGCACAGGGTGCGAATAACGTTTGGCGGGCAGCAGGCGCAGCCAAACCACTTCACACGTACCGGCTCCACCCCTTCATGGTCCGCACGGTAGTGCGCGACATCCGGCTTGATCATCAACGGATTAACGTAAAAGTAATGCTCGCCGTCCACTGCAATACCGCTGAGCACATTGTTGTACAGCGCGCGTTCCATCACGTCCGCATATTCGGCGCGGGGCTCCAGCCGGAGCATCCGCAGGCTCCACATTGCCAACCCGACCGCCGCGCAGGTTTCCGTATAGCAGGTATCGTTGGGCAGGTCGTAATCGATGGTGAACCGCTCGCCATCCCCCTGTGAGCCGACACCGCCGGTGACATACATTCGCTTGCCCGTTACGTTGTTCCAGATTTTATGCAACGTGTTCATCAGCGCCTTGTTGCCGGTCGCCAGCGCAACATCCGCCATACCGGTGCATAGGTACATTACGCGTACAGCATGCCCTTCAGCGGTATCCTGCTCCAGCAGCGGACGGTGGATCTGGTAGTAGCTCGGGTCCAGATCAGGATGCTTTTCCATCATGGTCAGATAGCTTTCTTCCTTGGTAAAGCCGTCGCCGCATCCACGGTTGAGGATAAAGTATTCCGCCAGCTTCAGGTATTTCTCCCTGCCGGTGGCACGATAAGCTTTCATCAGCGCAAGCTCGATCTCCTCATGCCCCGGTACGGAATTAAGCTTGCCTTCCCCTTTGCCAAAAATGCCGGAGATCAGGTCGATCAGCTTGTCCATCACGTTCATAAACCGGTCGCTGCCCGTAATCTGCTGATAGGCAACCGCCGCCTCCAGCATATGGCCGGCACAGTACAGCTCATGGCCGGTGGAGATTTCCTTCCACTTCAGATCCGGTTTCTTGAGGATATAATAGGTGTCCAGATAGCCGTTTTCCAACTGCGCCTTTTCCAGCAGGGTAATCGCGTCCTCCATCTCTCGGCGAACAACGGGATCATCCTTGTAAATCAGGCTGAACGCCGCTGCCTCCATCCACTTGGCCAGGTCGCTGTCCTGAAAGCGGAAACCGGCAAACTCGCCCTGTGCTTCGCCCGCCGCGATTTTAAAATTCGCGATGGCATGGCTTGGCTCGGCGCCCGGCTCGGCATCGTTGAGCACACGCCACTGATAGGGTATTACATGCTCCACAGCATTCTGGATTTGCCCGTTCCAGAACATATCGTTCACCCGAATGTTCCGTACGGGAATTTCATAATTCTTCATACTGTACCCCTCTTTTCAAAAATCATTGCCTATTCCTTACGATACAATGCTATTCCAGCATAAACACCAGCGTTTGCATACCGTTTGCTGTTTGTGTCTGTGTTTGTTCCGCATGCGCATCAGCGCCGTATTCCGTTACCGTAACGGTTACCATCGCCTTGCCCGTTGCCTGCGGCGGGGCAATCTGCACATGCACACGATCTTTACCATAGGTTACACGCAGCAGGCTGCCAGTATCCGCTATCACATGCACGCGCCGCGTATCGCTGATGTAATGCGCACGCCTGCACACACCGTCCTCCGGCTGTACTGCCGGTTCATCCCCGTCCGTAAGAAGCGTACCGCCAAGGCATACGCGGCCAAAAAGCGGATCCTCCGCCAGGATACACGCCGCGCATCGCATATAACCGCAAAAGCCGAGATCGATCTCGCAGGAATAGTACCATGCGCCGCCGTGGTGAGGCTGATTCAGCCATGTTTCGCCTAGAAACTGCGGCTCAAATCCGCCGGACGCCGCGCCGTCGTTTGCTTTGCCCGGGAACCAGAAACCGTAATTGCTTGCTTCATCTCCGGCATTAAGCAGCGCCCAGGAACTCATGGCGGCTCCGTAGCCCAGCCTGAGCAGCGGATAGGGATCCTTTGCATAATACAGGGCATAATCCAGAATGGCCCAGCCGCCCATCTGTGACATATAGCTGAGCAGATAGCCACCCGTGTTGCTGCCCCGGTAATCGCTGCCGTACCAGTAATACGCGGGTTCCAGCAAACCGCGGCAGGCGATATTGCAGCGGATCTGGTTTCCCATGAATTCCGCCGCCCTGTCGGCTGTAACAGTCCCGTTATCATACGGCGGCACCGGATGCGAAACCGCGATTTTCATCGCACGTTTTGCCAGGGCGTGGGTGGATTCAAAGCCCGTCGTATCAAACGGATACTCCGAACCGAACACATCGGCATTTTTCTGGGCAAAGGTAAACGCCTTACGGTTCCACAGCCGTTCCAGGCGCTGCTTCTCAAACGCATGCCCCTCGGCATCCAACGCTGTAAGCAAATCCTCGATAACGAGCTCGTTATACAACCCTGTTCCGAATGCGCTCCAGTTATCCAGTTCCAGCGGCACGGTAAACATGGCGATCGCCGTGTGATATGCCCGCAGTAGGTAGGTATCCCGATCCTGTGTCAGCGGCGCTGCGGGATTTTGCTTGAGGATGCGATAAAGGTTATAGTACATCAGCGTGATATGGGGATAATCGTAAATACGCCAGATATGCAGCTTGCCCTTCACATCCGGATCATTGCTGTTGCGCAGGGTTTTCCAGTCCGGAATACCGTATATGGCATAGGGATACGGCTCCTTTTCCGTGCATTGCAGGCCGCCCCACACAAAGTGCTCTAAATAATCATCCATCGCACGGATCTCGGCGTCCTCAGGCAGCACCGCCAGCTTGGAGGATAAAAACGCGGGCTTGCTTAAACCCGGGTCATCGCACGTTACCTCATAAATCCGCCAGCCGGTGATCCGATCGTATTCGTCCGGCCCCAGCAGCACGCCTGTTTCATTGTTCCATTCTGCCAGAAGCCCGTTGTACCATTTGGAAGGATCGGTATGGCGGTGATTGGCAATAAATGCGGCCCGCTTATTCAGCATCGTTTTCATCGGCAAAGTAATAAAGAAATCCAGGTTCATCCGCCTGCCCCCGGCATCACACACCCATACGGTGTTTTCGCCGAGGTTGCGGAAGGTCAGTGTATAAAAATGCCGTTCTTCTGAAGTCGACGCAGTTTCCATTTCGGTATTCTCCGGCAACTCCAACCGCAGTCCCTGCCATTTCGTCGTCAGGCACAGACGCACCGGCGCGTTTGCCGGGGCTGTCATCCCCGGCAGCACCTGCACGTCCACCAGATGGTTTGCAACCAGTTGGCTGCGCGCATCCTGATCATCCTGTGCCCATACGAAGCGCAGCGTGTACGGGCTGCTTTCCTCATTCGGCTGCAATGCCAGCCCTGTGGCGGGTATATGGATCCTCGCGCCTGCTTCTACCGCCTTTTGGCGTACTGCCTCGGAATGGAAATATGCAATGAAGCCGGCTTTCCCCTGTATCGTTTCATCGGCGGTGAAATACTCCACCGATGTTTTCTGCTGCGGAAGGATCAGCAGGCGCGGCCCGCGTCCGTCGCAGCGTTCCAGCATCATATGCGTGCCGGAAGCCGCAATAAAATGGTGTCCCAGCACCTTGTCCGCCGCGGATACACCCCAATCAAAATGCGAATTGCAGGGCAGCGGCAGCCCCAGGTCACGCACACGCAGCGGTTTGGCGCCCGTATTGCGCAGCGTAAGCGTCATCAGCAGCGAATCCGCGCAAAGCCTGTACTCGATGCTGATTTTCACAGGCCATGCCGCATCGGTACTCTCAGCAAAGCATGCGGGCCATCCGTCCGCCGTGCCTTCCCACATGGTCATCTTCCCATGCTCCGGCTCCGCCTGATAAGCAGTCACGCCGGATGCAGTTTCTACCGTCAGCCGGACACCGCCGAACACCTTGCCGGGATAGATATATGCCGTATCCCGTTCCCCCGACGTCTGCGTGCCGGGATATATCTCCGACAGAAATCCATCCTTGTATCGGAGCCGATACTGCGCGTTGCTGAGCAATAATTCCTTTGTGTCCATCTTATCGGCGCTTCTTTCTTTTGATCGGGCAGGAACGGCAGAAAATATTCCGCCGTATGAGGGCATTTTAATCAGAAAAGCCCGCCATATCACCATACAACGAGCTTTTCCTTTAATAGAGGAATGTATGATCCCTGCGTACCGGGCCCGCCGGCGCATGTCGGCCGCGCCGGCAGGCACCGGTACAAACAGAGAGAAAAGGGTACCTATCGAATGATTAATCCCAATAGCTGCCGTCCAGCTTGGCGAAGTTCTCGCTCACAGTCTCCTGCTGCGCTTCTACCAGCTGATCCAAGCCAAGGCTGTGTAGATCGGAAACCATCTTGTCGTACAGCTCGTCGCACTCCTCGTCGGTTTCCGCCATGATGCAATTGCACCAGTCGGTCAGCAGCGCATCGTTGACATCCTGCAGAATAATGGCCTCTTCATCCTCGGAAGAGAAAGTGGTGTTCCATGCCGTCATATCCGTAAGATAGGTTGTGGAGTTCTCCATGCCATACAGGAACATCAGGTTGCCGATGGAAATCCGGTCGGGATCCAGCAAAGAATAATCCGGGGTCAAATCCCACATGTTCACGGTAGCGACCGGAGAAGCCCAGCCTTCGGAAGGATTATCTTCGCGGTTTACAGGCGTGTAGCCCGGGTTGGTCATCACATAGTTCCAGTTGCCGCAGTTTTCTTCAAAATCGTCCCACAGGAACTGGGGATCGTCGGGATCGCCGTACCAATACTTCTCGTCAACCTTGATATCGCCGTTCTCGTCGATTGTCCAAGCTTTGTCCTCGCCGGCCGGACCCATGGAGTTGAATGCAATGCCCAAGGGGCTCTGCTGCCAGTCGAAATACCGCATAATCGCAGCGGGATCGGAGGCTTTGTCGGTGATGATAACGCGGTTGGAGCGAATGTAGTTGTTGGTGATCAGGTTAGGCGTGGCGTCGGTTTCTTCCCAGGTGAGGTTCGCCATACGCTTGTCGTCGGTATAGTTGTCCTCGGTGGACATCCAGATCTGATAGCCGCCGGTGAAGTTATGCCACCACGTGCCAATGTTGCCGGCTACGCGCTCGGACGACATGAACGCAACGGACGTATCGTAATCCTTGGTCTGGAAGTCGGGATCGATCAGGCCCTCCTGCCAGAACCCGTTGATGTAGTGAGCCACTTCGCGGCCTTCGTCGGTATCTACCCAATAGGTGATGGTGTCGTCATCATTGAGCTTGTAGATGCCGGTGGGCGCATTGTAGAAACCAAGGAACAACAGCGGCGTGGTATAAAGCTCTGCGCCTTCGAGCGTAAAGGCGGAGAAACCGTACACTTTTTCACCGTTTTCATTGGTGGGGTGCTGCGCTACAAGCGTTGCGATAGCATCGTGGTAGCTTGCAAAGCTGTCGGGCACATCCAGGCCTGCTTCCTGCAGCCAATCCCAGCGGATGGAGAAGTCGCGGCCCATGACGTCGGTGGTATTGCCGGCGCAGGAGGACAGCTTATAGATGGAACCGTCATCCTCACGCAGCAGGTTGATGTATTCGCCGTAGGTTGCCAGCACGTTTTGGCCGTATTTTTCCAGATACGGAGTCAGCTCCACAGCGCGGCCCTGCTCGATAAAGGTGTTGGCCATCGCATCCGTCAAGCCTACGATAACATCGGGATAGTCGTCGCTGGCAAGCATCATGTTCAAGCGTTCGGTAGAATCCTGCGAATAGATGAGCTTGGTAATTTCGATGTTGAACTCATCCTTCATGATCTGCGCTACTTCCTCCAGGCGTTCGTTTTCTTCCTGTTGGTCCGTCGCGTCGTCATCGCAGGAATAGTAGACGATTTTCAGCGTTTCTTTGGGCACTGCCCAACCATACTGGTTTACTTCGCCTGTGAGTTCGATGTCCCCAACTTCTTCTGCCACAGCAAACGATGCGCTGGTCAAAAGCAGCGTGACTGTCAGTAAGATACCAAGAATTCGTTTCATTGTCATGTTTTCTGCTCCTCCTTTTATTTGGTTTGAGCCTTTGGAACCGCAGGCCCGAACGTTTGCTTTCATCAGCCCTTGACAGCGCCGATGGAAATGCCTTTAACAAAATACTTCTGGAAGAACGGATACACCGCTACAATCGGGATGGTAACGATCATCATCGTAGCCGCGCGCATCGATTGGCTGGTTATGCGCGCCGCAGCGCTTTTTACAGCGTCCGAGCCCACGGTGGCGTCCTGCATCAGCTTCTTCACCTTATCGGACTGGATCAGGATATTGCGCAGCTCCATCTGCAGCGTATCATAATTCCCCGACGGGTTGTAGATCATAATATCAAACCACGAATTCCAATGCCCTACCGCCACCATAACGCCCAGTGCGGCAAACACCGGTACACAAAGCGGAAGCACGATATTCAGATAAATCTTGAATTCCTTTGCGCCGTCCATACGGGCCGATTCGAACATGGCGTCGGGCAGGCTGGCAATATAGGAAGCAATGATCATCATTTCGTACGCGCCCAGCAGGGAAGGCAGCCAGTATACGGTAAACGTCTCGATCAGGTGCAGCTTGATCATCCACAGATAAATGGGGATCATGCCGCCGGAGATATACATGGTAATCAAAAACATCTTGCGCAGCTGGCGATGGAAGGAGAAGTAGCTTACTGTGGTAATATACGCCAGCATACCGGTGGCAAACAGCTTGGTAGAGGTGCCCACAATCACGCGCAGCACCGACCAGCCCAGCGCGCGCAGCATGCCCGCCGTTTTGAAAATGTATTCGCAATTGCCCAGCGTAAACACGCGGGGCCAGAAATACAGTCCGCCGCGCTGGGCATCCAGACCGTCGTTGAGGGAGATAATCAGCTGGTTCCAAAACGGATACAGCAGCAGGAAGGAAAGCGCAACCAGCAGTGAAACATTCACGATATCGAAGATCGTGCCAGAGGGTGTCCGTTTGATATAATTGACTTGTTTCATCGAATTGGCCTCCTTTCCTACATAATAGAGTATTGTGTGTATTTCCGCGCAATCCCGTTGGCAATAAACACCAGCGCGATCCCGATGATGGATTTCATCAGCCCGATGGCGATGGAGAAGGAATACCGCCCCAGCTGGATGCCGTACCGGTATACGTAGGTATCGATAATCTCCCAATATTCACGTGTGGTGGACTGGCCAAGCAGCAGGTTTTGCTCATAGCCGAGGTTCAGGAAATTGCCGATGCTTAGGATAAAGAGCAGCACAATCGTCGGCATAATGCTGGGCAAGGTAATGTAACGAACCATGCCCCAGCGGTTGATGCCGTCCACCGCACCCGCCTCGTACAGGTTTTGGTCGATCCCCGCGATCGCGCTCATATACAGGATGGTGCTCCACCCGACGGTTTTCCAGATATTCAATACTGTAATCAGGCCCCAGAAGTATTTTCCTTCCGTTAAAAACGGTATGGCTTTGTCGGAAAGGCCCAGCTTGATGATAACCTCGTTGACCACGCCGTCGGAATTGAGCAGCGCAATCGCAAGGCTGGCTACCACAACCCAGGATACGAAATACGGCATATAGGAGATCGTTTGCACTGTTTTTTTGAAAAGCCCGTGGCGCAGTTCATCCAGCTGCAGCGCCAGAATAATCGGAGCCATAAACCCGACGGTCATGTTCAGGCCGCTGATCACCAGCGTATTGCGGATAATTTTCCATGCGTCACGAGACTGAAAAAACGAAATGAAATTTTTCAATCCCACGAAACGATCCCAAGTCAGCGCACGACCCGGCGTATAGTTGAAGAACGAATAGACAATTCCGTAAATCGGAATCAGAAAAAAGATGACCCACCAAATAATACACAGGCCGCTCCAAAACCAAAGCTCTCTTTCCCTGCCCAGTCTGCGCCGCCATAATGCATACTTACCGATCGCACCATGGTTCATCTTGCTATGACTCCTTCTGTAGGGCTTGCATTGGTAACCGGAATATCAAACATTTCCGTTCCCATCGTCTTGCTGTCTGGCCCCGGAAAATGAAATTTGCTTTCTAATGTGTTCATGCTATCACATTCCTTTCATGATGTCAATTGTAAATTTCATAATTATGAAATTTCACACAAATAATAGATACAGATAATGTGCACAAATTCCGGCGAATATTCCGCCGATCGTGTGCGACAGCAGCGCTTTGCCGATCAGCCTGCGCTGGCCCAGCGCATCCATCATGGAAACATGCGTGCTCAGGTACCCGCTCCAGCACATTCCCATGGCGGTAAACACGGCGATTTCGTTCGGTCCCGCGGTACCGGCTTCAATCATATGCGGCACAAGGCCCATCGCCGCGCCCACCGCACCCAGCGACGTAAGCGGAAAGGTAATATTCTCCTCATTGGAAAAGCCAAACAGCACGTCTGTCACCGGCTGCAGAAAACGCCCCAGCTTCGGCAGCAGCGCCACCCCTTCGTAGGCAGCGCCGGTATACCCCGTATCACCCGGACCAAAGGTAAGCATCATCACTGCCGTACAGACGATCAGTACCCCCGGAATGATGCTCATCCCCATATCCACGCCGGCTTTACCGCCGATAAGCACATCGTCGGTTATGCGCTGAAAGATACTCCCTTGCACCAGGCGCGTTTCGCAGGCGGCATCACGCCGGCTTTTTTGGTTGAGCGTCTTTTCATCCGCGCGGCGGATACCGAACGCGCGTCTGCAAAACACCATCATCAGCCGGACGCTGACCACGCTCCCCAGTACCGCTCCCAGCACGCCGATCATCGTCGGCAGCACATAGTCGGTACCATCTCCCAGGCTGATCATATACGTTGATAATACGAGGCCCATTCCAAAGGAAGTGCCCAGGTTACACAGCGTCGGCAGCTGCCACGGCTGAAAATAGCGGGTAAAGCCCTTATCGTTCGTCAGCGTTAAAACGGCCGGATTATCGGACAAAAAGGTAGTAAGCACCGCCAGCGACGCCGCCCCGGGAAGCTCGTACATCCCCCGCATTGCCGGAGAGATCAGCCGGTTGAGCAGCGCAACAACGCCAAAATCCGATAACAGCTGCGCCAGTGCGCCGGTGAGCACCGACACGGCCATGATTAACAGCACAACATCCAACAGCAGCGCATGCGCCGTTTTGATCAGCGTGGAAAACAGCGGTCCGACACCCATCACCTGGCCCAGATATACGAAAGCTCCCACCAAAACACCCAGAAAAACAAAGGTCTCCAGCGAAATAAGCGGCTTACGCTTCATGGTAGTTCTACTCCACCTACAGCCGGAATTATTTTCCGGCCGGAAGGATATTGGCCTGTTCGAACGGCCTTCTGCGTGCATTATAGTCCCGAATGTTCACTTCGTCAATCATTTTAGTGAATATTTTTCATATATTTGAACTTTATGCAATCGCAGTATAAACTTGACAAATGGATTCCTTACACGTTAATATAGGGTATATCAGGAATCTGTACTTTTAGTTGGCATAAACGATTATTTTCATTCGATATGGGTTCATAAATATGAAACAGGGAGTGCTGTTATGATTGCAAAAGAAGAAATCGGCGCTCGGGTAAAATCCAAACGCCTCAAGCTTGGGATGACGCTTAAGGAGCTTAGCCAGGCAACCGAGCTTTCCGTGGGCTTCCTATCCCAGTTTGAACGGGGTATGTCCTCCATCGCAATCGATTCGCTGGAAAAGGTCGCGGATGCGCTGTCCCTGCCGCTGTCCTCCTTCTTCTCCAATATCGACGAGAGCAATCCGACGGATCAGGTCATCCGCTATTACGATATGCGGCCCGACCATGTCAATCCGCGGATCTTCCAGTATGTGCTCAGCAACAATGTGCACGGGTATTGTCTTTTGCCGCGCATCTTCATGCTGATGCCGATGAACGAAAACCGCAAGATTGAGCTGTACAGCCACAACGGCGACGAGTTTTTGTATGTTCTTGAGGGCGTGGTCACCCTTTACGTTGATAACGAAAAGCACGTGCTCTACCCGGGCGACAGCATGCTTATCCACTCCAAGCAACCGCACAACTGGATTAACCTTACCAACAACGTGGTCCGCATCCTGACGGTAAACTGCCCCAACCCGTTTGTGAATACCCAGCACTGTGCCGATACGGCAATGGATCCGGCGGCACACCGAATCGAATCTTGACTTTTTAGCGCAAACACGCTATACTATTTCATAATGATGAAAGTGAAGCGTGTTTGATGAAATCTGTTTTGGTTTCTTCCATTCAGAGATACTCCCTCCACAACGGGCAAGGGATCAGGACTACGGTATTCTTTGCCGGCTGTCCTTTGCGCTGCGAATGGTGCCATAATCCGGAATGCATTCCTGCACAGCCGGTACTTCTATATAATGCGGAAAAGTGTACCCATTGCGGCGCATGTGCCCGCGTATGCCCTTCCGGCGCCGCCCGCATGGATGAGCAGCACCGTCTGCAATTTGACCATGCGCTTTGCACTGCCTGCGGCCTTTGCGTGGACAGCTGTCTTGCCGGTGCGCGTGAGCTTTCCGCCAAACCTTACAGCTTGCAGGAGCTTGTAAAGGTGATCGTACGGGATCAGCCGTTTTTTGATGAATCCGGCGGCGGTGTAACGCTGTCCGGCGGCGAGGTTATGATACAGGATGCCGACATACTCGATGAGCTGCTGCAAACGCTTTATCGCCGCAGCATTGCTGTAAACATTGATACCTGCGGATATGCGCCATGGACACGTTTCAAAGCTGTGCTTCCCTGGGTAAATACCTTTATGTACGATTTGAAAGCGTTTGACTCCCTGTTGCACAAACGCTTGACAGGACAGGACAATCGGTTGATACTGGATAACCTGAAGGCCCTGTCGGACAGCGGAGCCAGGATTGACCTGCGCATACCCGTTATCGGCGGCGCAAACGACGGGCTTGCGGACTGGGAGGCTGCGGCCGATTGGCTGCAGCACGATATTCATGTTGATGAAATCCACCTGCTCCCCTATCACAATACCGGCAGCGGCAAATACCCAAGGATGGGACAGGAAGCCGTCCATTTCCATGTTCCCGCCCCCGAAACCATGCGCGCCATACAATCGCTTTTTCTTCTGCGGGGCTTCAGCACCCCAATCATAGGAGGGTAACCATGCTTCCAAGCAAAATCCAGGAAGAACAGTGCCGGCCCGATACGCTGCAGCACGGCTGTACACAGCGCGTACGTGCGCTGCGGGAGCAAAGCATGCACACCAAGCCCCGCGTCTGCATGGAGCGGGCCGCAATCATAACCAAGGTCTACCGTCAATACGAGGGCAAGGTATCCGTGCCGAAGCTGCGCGCGCTTGCGCTGCTTCATTATATGCAGGAGCGTTCCCTGTACCTGGGCGACGGAGAGCTGATCGTCGGGGAAAAAAGTGATTCCCCGCAAAGCGCGCCTACCTTTCCGGAGATCTGCTGCCACTCGCTAGAGGATATGGAAATCATGCGTCGGCGGGAGTTGATTTCCTTTGATTCCACCCGCGAGGACCGCGATTTCCAACGCGATGAAATCATTCCCTTCTGGCAGGAGCGCAGCATACGCTCCAAGCTTTTTTCGCTGATGGCGCCGGAGTGGAAAGATGCCTATCAGGCGGGTATTTTTACCGAATTTATGGAGCAGCGCGGCCCGGGCCATACGGTCGGCAGCGGAAAAATATACGAAAAGGGCTTTCTGGATTACAAGCAGGATATTGCCGCCTCGATTGATGCGCTGGATCCGCTGCTGGATCCGCAGGCGCTGCAAAAACGTGAGCAGCTGGAAGCCATGAGCATCGCATGCGACGCCGTGATCACGCTGGGTCAGCGTTATGCGGAGCTGGCCGAGGAGCGTGCCCAGCAGACCGATGACCTGGCACGCCGGCGGGAACTGAAAGCCATTGCGGAAAACTGCCGCGTCGTGCCGGCGCATCGTCCGCGCACCTTTTGGCAGGCGCTGCA
>DAOPIR010000029.1:0-20096 GCA_035399245.1 Candidatus Limiplasma sp. | reverse complement strand
CGACGTCAGCTTCGCGGGTGAAAGCGCGCTGACCAGCGCCATTTCCTACGTAACCAGCACCGATCTGCCCAAGGTCTACACCCTGCAGGGCCATGGTGAATCCGAGCTTTCGGACACCTTCTCCACCGCGATCGAAAAGGAAAACATCGACGTGGAAACCCTGTCGCTGCTAACGCTGGAAGCCGTGCCCGAAGACGCGGACTGCGTGATCATTTACGCGCCGACGAGCGATATCTCCTCTGACGAAAAGGATCAGCTGCTTGCTTACCTGCAGGGCGGGGGCACCATGCTGCTGATTACCGATCCGCCCCAGGACGAAACCACAGACTTTACCAATCTGGACCTGCTCATGGCCGAATACGGCGTAACCGCGGTTGACGGCATCGTGCTGGAAGGCGACTCCAACTACTACGCATGGAGCGCGCCGCACTATCTGCTGCCGGAAATCGAAAGCCATGACATTACCGATCCGCTGATCGACGGCAACTATTACGTTCTCCTGCCGATCGCACAGGGCCTGACCGTGGCCGATGAGCTGCGTGACAATGTATCGGTAACCAAATTGCTGACAACGTCCGATTCCTCGTTCTCCAAGCTTGCGGGCTATTCCATGGAGTCCTATGAGAAGGAAGACGGCGACATCGACGGCCCGTTCGCCCTTGGCGTTGCTATCACCGAATCCCTTTCGGATGATCTGGAAACAAAGATTGTCTGGTTCTCGTCCGCGGCACTGCTGGACGACAGCACCAACACGCAGGTATCCGGCGGCAATCTGGACCTGTTCGTCAACGCCCTTGACTGGATGTGTGAGCAGGAAGACAGCATCTCCATCCGTGCCAAGAGCCTGGATACGGAGTACCTGACCGTCTCCAGCAGCGCGGCGTCCCTGTTGTCAGTGCTGATCGTAGCCCTGATCCCGCTGGGATATCTGGCCATCGGCATTGTAACGACCGTGAGGAGGAAGCGCAAATGAAACGCAGTAAAAAGCTGATTGTTCTGGCGGCCGTCCTGGCGGTGCTGGTGATCGTAACGCTCGTCGTGCAGAACATCGTAACCAAAAACGAAGAAGCGGCAACGGAGGCCGAGGATACGTCCGTTACCTTCCTCACCGTGGATGCGGACGCCGTTACCGCCCTTGGCTGGACCTATAACGACGAAACCGTCAACCTGACCGATACCGACGGCACGTGGGCCGACGCGGACGATGCCGCCTTCCCCGTAGACGCAACCTATCCCGACGCGATGCTGGACGTGCTCAATGAGGTTACCGCTTCCCGCGCGTTTGAATCCGACGATACCAGCGAATACGGCTTAGACGCACCCGCCTATACCATTACCATTTCCGCCGGTACCGATACCACACTGCTGATCGGCGATACCAGCGAGATTTCCGGCGAGTACTACGCCTCCATCGGCGACGGCAACATCTATCTGGTAGCTTCCGATCTGGTGGATCCCTTCACCTACGGGCTGTGGGATATCCTGCAGATGGAAACCATTCCGGATATGTCCGCACTCAGCGGGATCGACATCTCCACCGCTTCCGGCGATCTGTCACTGGTGAAGCTGGAAGACAGCAATTACTCCTACACCGACGCCTACACCTGGTTCCTCCAGCAGAGCTATTCCTGCGATGCGCTGGGCGACGCGGCCGATACACTGGCCGACAGCCTGACGGGCTTAAGCTGGGCAAGCTGCGTAAGCTATAACGCGACGGAGGAAGACCTGGTCACCTACGGCCTGGACGATCCCAACGCGACCGTCGTTATGTACTACACGCAAGACAGCGATGACGACAGCGATACCACCACGGCGGAAGCCGAAACCTTCACACTGGAAATCGGCGGCTTTACCGACGATGGTTACTATGCCCGTATCCAGGGATCGAACATGGTATACCTGATCGACTCCACGCTGGCGCAGAGCATCTTCAGCGCCGATTACGACAGCCTGCGTCCTACCGACGTATGCCTGCTGGACTGGGATACCGTTTCGTCCTTCGAGGTCACGCTGGACGGCGAAACCTATGCCTTTGAGCGTTCCACCAAGGATGTAACCGATGACGACGGCAACGTAACGACGGAAAACATCTTCCTGATGAACGGCGAAGAGGTTGACAGCGATCTGGTCAACGATGTGCTGGATACCATTTATAGCATGTCCTCCACCGGTACGACCGACGATACCCCCGGCGCGGCGGAAATCACCTTTGCCTTCCATCGCGATACCGATACCTTCACCGATATCAACCTGGGCTTCTACCGCTTCAACAGCTCTACCTGCATCGTAGGCTTTAACGGCGAAACACGCCTGGCGGTTGCCCGCACCGATGTGGTAAACCTGATCGAGGCCGTGAACGCGATCCTTCTGCAATAGCAAAACCAATCAGACCGATTTTCAAAGGGCGCCCCTCGCAAAAGGGGCGCTCTTTTACAGTTAAATGGGATTATGGTACAATCAGTCGGCAATACGGCAACAGCGAGGGATATTTCATGGATAGCATCGTTTCGATACTGGCAAAGGAACTGGGCAAAAGTGAACAGCATGTACAAAACGTCGTCAATCTGATCGACGAAGGCAATACCATCCCCTTTATCGCGCGCTACCGCAAGGAAATGCACGGCACGATGGATGATACCGTGCTGCGCGGGCTGGCGGAGCGGCTGACCTATCTGCGCAACCTGGACACCCGCCGGCAGGAGGTGAAAACCGCCATTGCCGCGCAGGACAAGCTGACGGACGCGCTTTGCGCGGATATCGACGCCGCGCAGACGCTGGCAGAGGTGGAGGACCTCTACCGCCCCTATAAGCAGAAGCGGCGCACCCGCGCCACCATCGCCAAGGACAAGGGGCTGGAGCCACTGGCCATGACGCTGCTTGAGCAGCGCAGGGATCTGCCGGACATCAGCACACTGGCCGAAAGCTATATCGACGCAGAAAAGGGCGTGGAAACCGCGGACGACGCACTGGCCGGCGCATCGGACATCATCGCGGAGATTGTATCGGACAGCGCGGATATCCGCCGACGGCTGCGGGAGCTGATCACGGTCCAAGGGCTGATCGGCTCGGCCGCCGCCAAGGAAGAGGATTCGGTATACAGCCTGTATTACCAGTTCAGCCAGCCGGTTTCCCGCTTACAGGGGCATCAGATCCTGGCCATCAACCGCGGTGAAAAGGAAGGCTTTTTAAAGGTCTCGCTGGACATCGACCGGGAGCGTGCGCTGGGCGTGGTATGCGGCGCGATCGTAAAGCCCGGCTCTGCTGCGTCTGATTTCGTACGCGGCGCGGCGGAGGACGGCTACGACCGTCTGCTGTTTCCCTCCATGGAGCGGGAAATCCGCAGCGCGCTCACCGATACCGCGGCGGAAGGCGCCATCCATAACTTTGCACTGAACCTGAAACCGCTGCTGATGCAGCCGCCGGTGAAGGGTCACGTGACGATGGGTCTGGATCCCGGGTACCGCAACGGCTGCAAAGTGGCCGTGGTGGACGCGACCGGCAAGGCGCTGGATACCGCCGTGATCTACCCCACCTACGGCGAGCGCCAGAAAAACGAAGCCATCGACAGACTGGCGGCGATGATCCGCAAGCACAAGGTTACGCACATCGCCATCGGCAACGGCACAGCCTCCCGCGAGACGGAGCAGATGACCTGCGAGCTCATCCAGAAAACGCCGGGCGTCAGCTATATGATCGTCAACGAAGCGGGTGCGTCGGTATATTCCGCGTCCAAGCTCGCGGCGGAAGAGTTTCCCCAGTATGATGTCAACCTGCGCTCCGCTGTTTCCATCGCCCGCAGGCTACAGGATCCGCTGGCCGAGCTGGTGAAGATCGATCCCAAAGCCATCGGCGTGGGCCAATACCAGCACGACATGCCGCCCAAGCGGCTGGACGAAGCGCTGTCCGGCGTGGTGGAGGACTGCGTCAACGCCGTCGGCGTGGATGTGAACACCGCGTCCGCCCCGCTGCTGGAGCAGGTGTCCGGCCTGACGGCTTCCACCGCCAAAAACACAGTAACCTACCGCGAGGAAAACGGCGCGTTTACCGCCCGCAGGCAGCTGCTCAAGGTGCCAAAGCTGGGCCCGAAGGCCTATGAGCAATGCGCGGGCTTCCTGCGCGTACCCGAAAGCAAGTCCGTGCTCGACCATACCGGCGTGCATCCCGAAAGCTACAAGGCCGCGGAAACACTGCTCAAACTCTTCGGCTTCTCGCTTAACGACGTGGCAGGCGGCAACCTTTCCGCGCTTCCCGAGCGGCTGAAAACCTACGGCGAGCAAAAGGCCGCCGAGGCCTGCGCCGTGGGCGTGCCCACCCTGCGCGACATCGTTAAAGAGCTTCTCAAACCCGGCCGTGATCCCCGCGACGAGCTGCCCGCCCCCATCCTGCGCACCGATGTGATGGACATCAAAGACATCAAGCCCGGCATGATCCTCACCGGTACCGTGCGCAACGTGATCGATTTCGGCGCGTTTGTGGATATCGGCGTCCATCAGGACGGCCTGGTGCACATCTCCGAGCTGGCCAACAAATTCGTCCGCCATCCCTCGGAAATCGTAGCGGTCGGGGATATTGTAAAAGTCGTTGTGTTAAGCGTGGATGTACCCAAGAAACGGATTTCGCTTTCGATGAAGCAGGTGAAACCGTAAGCCCTATCAAATACTGATAGGTGAAAGGGGGCATTTCACATGTTGGAGCAATACGTCGTAAAAACAGAGAGCGAAGGATTTTCCGATATTACGGAAACAGTCAGGGAAGCGCTTGTCAAAAGCGGTGTGAAGGACGGAATCTGTGTTGTGTACTGCCCGCATACCACCGCAGGGATCACGATCAATGAAAATGCCGATCCGGATGTCGGGCATGATATCCTGCTGGGGCTTTCCCATGCGTATCCGGACAGCCCGCAGTTTTGCCATGCCGGAGGCAATTCTACCGCGCATCTGAAAGCAAGCTGTATCGGATCAAGCGTGACGGTCATCATCAAGGGCGGGCAGCTGGTACTGGGCGAATGGCAGGGAATCTATTGCTGCGAATTCGACGGCCCGCGCAATCGACGGTTCTATGTCAAAATCATGGAAGGCTGATCCCGCAAAGAACAAAACCGTAAAAAAGCGCACTGTTTGCTATCTGTGGTATAATACAAACGTCATCGCTTAAATGCGTTGATTTGGAAGAGGTACGAGGTTCTGATTATCATAAGCCGTTCTCAGTGTCTTTAGCTTCCAACCTCACACTGCTGAGGTTGGTTTTTGTTGGCAGCGGGGATAAAAAACGCCCGCCGCAATAAACAGACCATTTCCAAGCCCCAATAATGAATTGATAAAGTCGGGCTTATACATTGATTTTATCCAAAAGGAGTTTCCATTGGCATCATTCGTATCTCTTAACATCATCCCGCCCATTCTGCGGGCACTGGACAAGGAAAACTACAAAGAACCCACGCCGATCCAGGCGCAAGCCATCCCGCCGCTGCTAGAGCGCAGAGACCTTTTAGGCTGCGCGCAGACCGGCACGGGCAAGACCGCCGCGTTTGCCATCCCGATTTTGCAGCAGCTCCATCAGGAAAAAGCACAGATCGGGCGGCGCACCATTCAGGCGCTGATCCTTTCCCCCACGCGGGAGCTGGCCACGCAGATCAGTACAAGCTTCTCGGCCTACGGCGCATATCTGGGGCTGAAAAACACGGTCGTCTTCGGCGGCGTGTCGCAGGTGCCGCAGGTAAAGCAGCTAAATGCCGGCGTGGATATTCTGGTTGCCACGCCCGGGCGGTTGTTGGACCTGATGGGCCAAAAGGTGATCAGCCTGAAAAGTGTGCGCTATTTCGTGCTGGACGAAGCCGACCGCATGCTGGATATGGGCTTTTTGCACGACGTGGAAAAGGTGATCGCGCAGCTGCCCACGCAGCGGCAGACCATGCTATTTTCCGCCACCATGCCCGCAGGCATTGAAAAGCTGACCCGGACGATCTTAAACGATCCGGTCAAGGTAGCGGTCACACCGGTATCCTCCACGGTGGATACCATCGACCAGTCCGTGTATTTCGTCAACAAGCAAAACAAAATCCGGCTGCTCATCCACCTGCTTAAGGACCCAAGCATGGTATCCGCGCTGGTGTTCAGCCGTACCAAGCACGGTGCGGATAAGATTGCCCGCAAGCTGACGCAGGCGGGCATCGCCGCCGATGTGATCCACTCCAACAAAAGCCAAAACGCGCGCCAGCGCGCGCTGGACAGCTTTAAGAGCGGGCAGACCCGCGTGCTGGTGGCGACGGATATCGTAGCCCGCGGCATTGATATCGACGAGCTGTCCCACGTGGTGAACTTTGATCTGCCCGAGGTGCCCGAGGCTTATGTGCACCGCATCGGCCGCACCGCCCGCGCGGGACTGACCGGCACGGCCATCGCTTTTTGCGATGAGTCCGAAAAAAAGCTTCTCAAACAGATTGAGAAGCTCATCGGCAAGCCTGTGCCTGTGGTGAACGGCCATCCTTATCCGCTGGTCGTCATGGATACGCCGGTGCTGCCGCAGCAGCCCAAGCCCGCGCCCAGGAAGTCCAATACCGGCCGCTATTACGGCAAGCCCCGCAGGCAAAAAGCCCCTTATAAGGCAAACGCTAACCGGTAACGCGGGTATCCCCCAATTTTGCCCGAAGCCTTACCACCGCATCGTATCGTGTGCGGTGGTTTTATTGTTACAGGTTCTTTTTCAGGTAGATCATATCGGTCAGGAGCTTGCCTTCGTCGATAATGGGATGATCGTAATGATCCGTAAAAAAGTTCTTGACCGTGTGAGAATACACAAATCCACAGCTATGATAAAAACCTATCGTGGACGGCGCGTCGCCGGTGCCCACCAGCAGCAGCTTTCCCGTTTTGCGATAGCGGTTTTCGATAAAGGTGATCAGCGCTTTGCCATACCCCATCCGCTGATACTGCGGCTTGACCGCGATGCTTTTCAGCTCGTAGATACCCGCGCCTTCCTCCGTTACCACGCAGGTTGCCACCGGCTCGCCGGCATACAGCGCAAACATTTCCCCACGGTACAGATATTTGAGAAACATGTCCTCCTGCTCGTCCGCAAGCAGCAGCAGCTCCCGAAAATCAAGCTTATGCTGATCGTCAATCTGCCGTATATCCATGTTGCCCTCCCCTTATCCCGCGATTTGTCTTCTTGCGCAGTGCACTTTCAAATACGCTTGCCTGACATGCCATACGCTTGTTTTTCGGCAAATCCGTTGAACAAATATACGCCGAGCACCGCCGTAAAGCCCGTGGCGGCAAACAGGCTGAAGCGCTCCATAACCCCGAATATCTGCGGCAACGCCGAGGTGCCGACCGCGCCGGCGAGCATCATGCCAAGGGCAACACAGCCCCAAACGGCAAGGGATATGCATTGCCGCTTACGAAAACCGCCGATGATAATCAGCGTCAGCGACGCGACGGAGAGCGCCACTACGGGCGCCGTGATTACGTAGACATGCATGATATCGGTAAAGGTGCCGGCGTACCCGCTGTCGGAAAGCGGAAACATCGCATACCCCACTGCGGAAATCCAATTCATGATCACAAACAGGTCAATCCCGATGCGGATCAGCCGGTTCAGCTTTCCCTGTATGTACAGCAGCGAAAGCATCAGCGCGGCAATGCCGCAGGGCTCGTATAAAGCCGTCAGCCGATCCCATAGCATGCGGGAGGGTGCGTTTTGCGCGCTTAAATCGCTCACCGCCTGTGTAACCCAATCATACCCCGGGTAAGCGCTCGGCGCAAAAAGCACCGCCGCCGTGTAGGAAAGCAGGCTCACAATCCCCAGCAGCCCAAGCCATTGGATCAACGTCCGTTTTTTCATAAGTTTTTCCTCTTTTCCGTTACATACATCCGGTTGAATTGCCGGATATGGTCCTCCAGCGTGCGCAGGCTGTCCGCCTCGCGCTCGGGGTGCGCATCGCAGATAAGCAGCAGCATGTAAATCGGCGCGTAAAAGTGCAGCGCCATCACGCGCGGCGCGGCGGGCACAAAAAATCCCGCCCCCATCATCATGGCAAACAGCTGCTCGTTATAGCGCAGCGGATCCGTCATGCACTGCCGCGTCAGCAGCTCGGCCAGCTGGGGGTCGGCATACTGCCCCATGGTGAGGACCCGGCGAAAGTTGCTGAAATACTCGTCATGCAGGTAATACAGAAACAGGCTCCTTCCGATTTCGATCAGCCGCTCTTCGTCGATGTGCAAAAAAAATGCCACGTCCTGATCGGCGTCGATTCCCTGCATCTGCACCGCCTGCATTTTCTGCCGGTGTCGGGCTTGCATTTCGTCGATAATCGCCTGGAATATCGCCTGCTTGCCCGCAAAATGCTTGTACAGCGACGGCGCCTTGATGCCTACCGCGGCGGCGATCTGCTCCACGCTCACGGCGGCATAGCCCCGTTTGGCAAACAGGATCAGCCCTTCGTGTATAATCCGCTGTCTGGTCGGTATTTCGCGCATGCCCGTCTCCTTTCCGCTCCCTTGCCGGTCCAGTATAGCTAATGTTTATTAGCCTGTCAAGCTTCGGTTTTGCCGCCTTGTGATCGGCAGACGGGTATGCTATAGATGCAAAATCACGCGGGAAGACGCCTGCGCGCATAGCGAAAGGGTGAACGTTGATGGGTAAAATATTATGTTTTGTCCCCGAAAGGTTTGCGGAGTTTGAAGTCACACTGGCACTGCATCTGCTCCGGGATATGGGTCAGCGGGAAATCGTTACCGTTGGCTATACGCGCGATCCCGTCGTATCCTACAGCGGGCTGTGCTGCGTACCCGATATCACGCTGGAAGGCGCATCAAAGCTGCACGATATCGAAGCGTTTATCATGCCCGGCGGGCCGATTGCTGAGCACAGCGAGCCGCTGACCGCCTTGCTGCAATCGCTGCATGCACAAAACATCCTGCTGGCCGCCATCTGCTTCGGACCGCAGTACATGGCGCGGGCAGGCCTGTTGGCAGCCTGCCATTACACCACCTCCTGTTCTCCCGGGCATATCCAAAAACTGGGCATTGCCGATCCCTTTCCGCGCGAAAACTATCGGGAAGAGCGCGTGGTAACCGATGGCAGCATCATCACCGCGCAGGGCCATGCCTTTGTGGATTTTGCATATGCGATTGTCAGGCGCCTGGGCATTGCGGAAAGTGAAAACGACCTTACATGGCTGTATAACGCCATTACCAACCGTTAGCGCAGCCGCCGCGCCGTGTTTTTCAAGTCCCATCCGCCTAATTCGACTGTAAGGCATTTGCAAAATGTCACCGATTAGACTATAATTAATACCTACAAGCATAACTTGATTGATCGTGTCTCTCCCATCGGATGGTTTCAGACATTTATGAACCATAAATCTTCTGTAAGGAAGAAGCAAAACGGGAGTTTTATTATGATATTCAACCGTACCGATGCTCGCGAACGGAAAGCCATCCGTCGGGCATTTCTTCGCTTTCTTCCGTTTCTGGTTTTGTTGGTTCTTATTGCCTCCGTACTGATCAGCTTCGTTAATTTCACAAACACAAAACACGATATTATCGATCAGCAGCGAAGCGCGATTGTCGCCGCTATGATCGATTATCGCAACAATATTTCCGATATGACGTCGATTGTGCATACCATCAAGCTGGAATATATCGAGCTGCTGGGAGGCGATCAATCCGCAGATGCCTTTGAAATGCTGCTGGTGGGCACCCTGCAGCAGTACCCGATGATTGAGCAGCTGCGTGTGCTGGACACAGACGGCATGGAAACGCTGCATGCCGTGCGCCAGAACGGCGAGGTGTATGTTGTGCCGCCGGAAAAGCTGCTGGATAAATCCGACCATGACTATTTTCAGGAGACCGCTTTACTGGGTACGCACCAGTTTCTGTTTTCCGGCCTGTGCCTGTGCATGAAAGACGGCCAGCCTGCCATCGACGAGATCACGGGGCTCACAAAGCCTGTGCTGCGCATCAGCTCCCCGCTGGAGCTTGGCGGCCAGCGCGTGGGATATTTTTCGGTATCCTTTCTCATGCGGGAGTATCTGGATGCCGTGCGGATGTCGCTGGACTGCAGCGGCTGCTATGTGCTGATGCTGGATGAAAACGGCTATCTGCTTAACGATGCGGACGATACCAAAAACTTCGGCTATTGCTATGCGGATACCGACAGCGGGGATGACCGGACCATCCTCACGCTTTTCCCCAGCATCGACCTGACCGCCGAGGACGGCTCGCTGATTGAAAACGATAAAATCTGCTCCTTTATCTCATTTTCCAACATTTATGACCGCAGCAAGGATTATTTTCTGTCCGAAACCGCCTCCAAAAGCCTGATCTTCCTGGTATACTATGACGATCAATCGGAGTATGCCAACGATTTACATTTTTCCTATTTCTACCAGCTGATCTCCTCGTGGAAAATGCAGCTGCTGTTTATCCTCGGGCTGCTGCTTTTATACGAGCTGACCATTCGCTTTATTTTCTACTACGACCGCATCCGCTTTACCGATCTGTTTTCCTACAACCGCTATACCAAAACCATGCTCCGGCAGGCAATCAAGCATCACCAGTTCGTAAATTATTACCAGCCGATCATCAACATACAAACCGGAGCCGTGCTGGGCTTTGAAGCGCTGTGCCGGTGGAACACGCGCGGGAAATCTTTGGCTCCTGCTATGTTTATGGACGAGATCCTGCACTATCAGCTGGGCCAGAAGCTGGACGAAAACGGATTTTTACTCATGCGCAGGGATCGCGAGCGTATGCTGCGATATCCGGAGTTTGCCGACACCTTTATCTCCATCAACTGCTGCCAGCAAACCTTCAACAGCCTGATCAAGGACCCGCCCACCACCATTATCCGCCTGACGGAAGAAGAAAAGGAATATGTCGTCTTGGAGCTTGTGGAGGATATCATCTTCAATCAGGCCACGCAAAACAGGATCAGCGAGCTGTACAGCCACAACATCCTGTTTGCCATTGATGATTTCGGTACCGGCAACTCCAACATTGCCTTTATCCGCCATCTGGAAAACCTGAAGGTGAAGATCGACCGCACCTTTGTGCCCGTCGATCCCAGTGACCTCAAGGAGCGCATCATCATCGAGGCCTTTGTGAAGATGTTTATCGATCAGGGTATGCGGCTGATTGTAGAGGGCGTGGAGACACGGGAGCAGTGCGAGTATATGAAATCCCTGGGAATTTCGGGCGTGCAGGGCTTCTATTTCTCCAAGCCCATGACCATTGACCAGCTGATCGACTTCGTGCGCAAAAAGGAGTATCTGGATAGGCTGTAGCAACCACAGCACAACGCAACGGGCTGCCGCGCCGCGGCGGCCTGTTGCCACATGATCTTGTATAAACGCGGCAAAGCCTTTATAATGGATGGGACTTGAAATTCGTCTTACAATACCCGACGGCTGGCGCCCATTTGCCCCATCCGTTGCATAAGGAGTACAGCATGAAAGCAGTGATCCTGGCCGGCGGATACGGCACCCGCATATCGGAAGAATCCCAGTTTAAACCCAAGCCGATGATCGAGATCGGCGGCATGCCCATCCTCTGGCATATTCTCAAGCATTACTCATATTATGGCTTTCACGAGTTCATCATCTGCGCCGGTTACAAGCAGCAGGTGATCAAGGAATGGTTTGCCAACTACTTTCTCAACACCTGCGATGTGACCTTTGACCTGACGCAGGACAACAAAATCATCGTCCACAACCGCCGCTCCGAGCCGTGGAAGGTGACCGTGGTCGACACGGGACTGGATACTATGACCGGCGGACGCATCAAGCGCATCCGCGAGCACATCGGCAACGAAACGTTTTTTATGACGTACGGCGACGGCGTAAGCGATGTGGATATTTCCGCTACGCTCGCCTTTCACCGCAAGCACCATAAGCTTGCCACGATGACCGCCATCCCGCCCATCAGCCGCTTTGGCATTATTGATCTTGCGGACGATCAGGTGGTCGCCTTCCGTGAAAAAAGCCAGGCCGACGTCAGCCTGATCAACGGCGGCTATATGGTGCTGGAGCCTGAGGTAATGGACTATATCGACGGGGACACGATCATGTTTGAGCGGCAGCCCATGGAACGGCTGGCCGTCGACGGACAGCTGATGTGCTACCGCCACACCGGCTTTTGGCAATGCATGGATACCCTGCGCGACAAGGAAAAGCTGGAAAAACTCTGGGCGGCCGGCCATGCGCCGTGGAAGCTTTGGGAGTAACGCAGGCAAGCAAGGAGACCGATACGATGGATGTCAACTTTTACCGCGGCAAGCGGGTGTTTATCACCGGCCATACGGGCTTTAAAGGCGCGTGGCTTTGCCATATCCTGCGCGCCGCCGGCGCGGAGGTTACGGGTTACGCACTGGCGCCGCCCACCACCCCTAATTTGTTTGATCTTACCGGCATCGCGGCCGATGTGCACTCCGTGATCGGCGATATCCGCGATCTGCAGGGCCTGCAGGCGGCCATGGACAGCGCCAAGCCCGAGATTGTGCTGCACCTGGCGGCGCAGCCTATCGTGCGCGAGAGCTACCAAAGCCCCGTATACACCTACGAAACCAACGTCATGGGCACGGTGAACGTGCTGGAGTGTGTGCGCCACTGCGCCGGTGTGTGGTCGGTCGTCAATGTGACCACCGATAAGGTGTACTTAAACCGCGAATGGCCGTGGGGCTATCGCGAGCACGAGGAGCTCAAGGGCCTTGATCCCTATTCCAACTCCAAATCCTGCTCGGAGCTGGTGACCTACAGCTATCGCCATTCGTTTTTCGCGGGCCGCGACGGCGTGCCGTCCCTGCCCGTTTCCACCGCGCGCGCAGGCAACGTGATCGGCGGCGGCGACTTTGCCAAGGATCGCATCATCCCCGATTGTGTGCGCGCGGCTGTGGCCGGCAAGCCGATCATCGTGCGCAATCCCGCCTCCACACGCCCCTATCAGCACGTGCTGGAGCCGTTGTTTGCCTACCTGATGATTGCCCAGCGCCAGGCTGAGGATCCCGCCCTGGCCGACAGCTACAACGTCGGCCCTGACGACGAAGGCTGTTTTGCCACCGGCGCGCTGGTGGACACGTTTATCCGCGCATGGGACGGCGGCCTGCAGCGCCTTGATCAGCCGGAACCCAACGCCGCGCACGAAGCAAACTTTCTCAAGCTCGATTGCGCAAAGCTGAAGACCGTGTTCGGCTGGCAGCCGCGCTGGACGCTGCCCATCGCCGTGCAAAAAACCGTAGACTGGACCAAGTGCTGGCAAAGCGGCGGCGACCTGAACGCCTGCATGGCGGAGCAGATAGAAGAATATCTTGGCTGAACCTATGCCGCAAAATCCATATACCGCACCAGTTTACCTTGCGTGAACTGGTGTTTTTCTATCCTTATGGATAGTTTTCAAGCCTTGTAACGTTTTATGTTGCAAACGCCATATAGTTTATGAACGCATCATTCCCGCTGATTGGAGGCCCTATGACGGCTGACGAAACCTATCTATCCGATCTGTTTACAGAAAACTACGCGCTGCTCTACCGTGTGGGGCGTGTGTTTCTGGGCGCGTCCGCGGCACAGGCGGAGCTGATTGAGGATCAAATTCAGGAGACCTTTGTGCTGGCCTGGCGGCATCTGCAAAAGCTGCAATCGCACCCCAACCCCAACGGCTGGCTGGTGGAAACCTTTCGCCGCTGCCTGATGGCGCAGTGCCGCAAGCAGGGGCGGGAGTGGAAGCGGCTGGCGTTCTCGCTGGACAGCGACGTTCATCCACCGGTGCCGGATGCTGCCACGCCAGCGCCGGACAGCTTTGTGCACGGCGCGGAGCAGGTTGCACTCCTCCGCCGGCTGCTTGGCGACACGGACGCGGATATATTTCTGCGCTACTGCGTGCAGGGAGAAAGCGCGCGCCGCCTCGCCGCGGATTATAACCTAAGCGAATCCGGCATACGGGTGCGCGTATCACGGCTTAAAAAGAAGCTGCTTTCCAACCGGGAGTTATTCCTGTGTGTGGTGGCGCTGCTCGCCATGGGCACGCGCATGGGAGGGATATGATGAAGCAAGGAAAGCCCATCCTGCGCCCGCTCAGCGCCGGCATGCAGGATACCTATACGGACAGCGAGCTGCTCGCCCTTTGCCAAAGCGAGCTTTTCCGCAAAGCAAAGCGTATGGATACCCGCCTGCTGAAAGAGGCGCTCTGCGCGCTGGATGACCGGCCGGACACGGAGGCCGCGCCCAACCGCAGCATGGTATGGGCGAAACTCACCGTGCGCATCCAAACGCGTGTCAGGATACCCAAACGCAAGCTGGCGCTCATCTTTGCGATTATTCTGCTGCTGATCGCCATGGTCGGCGTCGGGCTGGCCTGGGCGTTCCATGCGGGCGTGCTGTCGTTCCCATCCCTCGCGATGCGCCAATTCCAAAGCGTGGAAAGCGAAGCCGCCCAATCGCTGGTGCAGGCCGACCTGTACTGCGCACAGTATGCCAACTGCATATTCCGCGTGCGCGAGGCCGCCTACGACGGCCACCAGCTGCGCATCGTCTACTCCCTGCAAGACACGCGGGAAGGCGCAGCCCTGGCAGAAAGCGACCTATACGCGTCCTCCATCGCCGCCGCGCAGCTGGACGGCGTAGGCTGCTGTGATTATCTGACCCTTGACGGGCAGGACGTATATCTGGAAGACACCTTTCAATTACCAGGCGAAGATAATGCGGAGATGCTTTACTATATTTCGGCAATCATCCCCGAAGAAATACAGGTATCGGACGTCATCACGATAAAGATGCCGATCGGAGAGCTTGATCCGGCAACCCGAACCCGCCTGCATGACGACGTAATCTTTACCGTAAACACCGTGCAGGCGGCGCAGTACGCGCTGTGCGCCGAGCCGGTCACGGCCGTATGGGACAATCTGACGGTGGAGGTAACGCGCGCCGATTTTTCGCCGCTTGACGGGTTGGTGCAGGTGATCTACCGCGCGGCAGACACAAGCCTGCCCTACACAAGGCTGGAGCTTCGCCTGTTTACGCCGGACGGGGAACCGGTAGGCTATCAACGGCCCGCGGCCTACAGCGGCGCAGGCACTGCCACCGATACCATCATCACCCAGTACATACCCACCGAAGGCTGGCCGGAGCAGATGGTGCTCGCGCCAACGCTTGCAAACGGCAGCATGGATGCCGATCATGTGATCCTCCTGACGTGGAAATCGGAATAATCGTGTAACGTTTTGCTGTTTTCAGAACATATACAGGTACAGGAGAAACCAATACACCAACGGAGGAACCACCACTATGCGAAAAACATTTGCTTCCCTGCTGTGCCTGACGGCGATACTGCTGATCACCTGCCTTCCGATTGCCGGATGCGCGGCAACGCAGGACGAGCAGGGGCGTTGCCTGTATCTGGACATCCCCTACAACACCATCACACCGGACGGTACCGATCAGATTCTGCTAGATACGTATGGCGAGATCCGATATACCGAGTACGGGCACTACCTCATTGCAGATTTCGGATACGATTTTTTCTTTGCCGTGAATTACAACGAGAGCTTGGTCGGCGCAGGCAGAATTATTTTGTCCAAGCCCGATGAGGAGCGGGCGACGGGCGACGCGTTTATCACGATGTATGAAAAGGACGTTCTGCAATTTGTGGATATGGAAGCGCAGCTCATCGAGCGGTACGGCGAGCCCAATTTCCGATTTTTCTTCACCCGCGCCGGCAACTACAGCATGGACGGCATGACGCGCTTCATGTTTCCAAGCGGTGTTTGGAACACCGTAAAAATGCTGGATGTCCTGACAAAAGACGAGTACCTGGAGGCCTATTCCTGCTGGTCCAACATCACCCTCCGCCTGTGGATCAACCCGCGTACGGACGATCCGCGCGGAAACTATTCCCGCCTGACGCTGGCCTTCTATGACAAATTTTACCCCAAGGAATCGCCGGCTGAAATCATCGACTATCCGCCAGCTGTTGATTGATGTCGGCACAGGGAGGAAGCAGTATGCGAAAAAAGAAGCGGTCGGCGTGCCTGGGTGTTATGGTGATACTGGTCTTGCTTTGCTGCACCGGCTACGGCCCGGCAGACAGCGCGGATGCGGTGCACCTGTATCGGAACATTCCTATGCAGGGCACCACACCGGTGGAGGTTTCGGACATTCTGATGGAAAGCGCAGGCGTTGGCTTTGTGCTGTCTGACGCGTCATGGAGCGGCTATGCCTATGGAATGAAGGATTTTGGCTACACTTGGAATCTGCAGCTTGATTTTAACGAAAACTATCGCGGCGTTGAAAGAATCCTCCTCAGCAGCGCACAGTCGGCCCGCGTTACGCCGGAAGCCTTTGCGGATCGCCTGTCATCGGATTTGCTGCAGTTTATCGACGTGGAAAACCAGCTGACCGCCCTGTACGGCGAGCCGGACGCCCGATATTTTTTCATCGTCAGCCGGCAGGATGGCAAAACCCACAAGTATATGTTTCAAAACAACCTGTGGGAGCTGGAGGCGATGATGAATGTATGTCAGGACTCCCCGTGGTTTTGGGCTTACTCCATTTGGAATAACGCGATGCTCAAAGCATGGGTGGACTGCGAAACGCCCAATGTGAACGGCGATTATTTATCCCGCATCATGCTGTTCTACTACCCCGAAATTGATCTGTCAGAGGGCGTATTGGCCTTCCCGATCGAACCGTATCAATGATACACACAGCGAACGGAGGAAGATATTGATGAAAAGAGCTTATACTGCCCTCGCAATCCTGACCGTGGTTGTAATGATCGCCTGTATTCCCCTTACCTGCTGCGCGCAGGAAGGCCGCGTCTTTCACTCGTTTCTCGGCCTTGCCTTCGGCACCGCCACGCCCGATGACGTGGAGCAAGCGCTGCTGGACAACTACGGCGTTGGCTGGGATCCCACATACAGCTATCCGCATCTGTCGCGCGGGGTTACGGCGTTTGGTCACGAATTCAGCTTCGGCATCGAATTCAATGCAAACGAGGTCGGCATAACCCGCATTTACCTGTCGCCTGCGGACCGCAGCATCTGGTCGGACAATGATGAGGAATTCACCGCCATGCTGGAGCGTGACATCGCGGACTTCATCCTGCTGGACGAGCTGATATCCGCGGAATACGGCCAGCCCGACGTACGGTTTTTCCGCACGGACGGCGAAAAATACGGCAGTGATTCTGTGGTCAAAGCAATGTTTACCGGCGGCCAATGGAACGCGGACGAGATGATGGAGCAAATCCGCGCCGACAGAGGCACGATGTCGTTTTCCCTTTGGGGCAATGTGGTGCTGCAATACTGGGTGATCTGGCGCGACGAAGGCCCTAAAAAGTCCAAGTCCTGCCTCGATGTATATTATTATGACACCGTAAACGATCTGGACGCCGATACGATTGCCGCGTATCCGCCTGTTGCCGATTGATTGCTTTTTTGCCGCCGGGTGGGAACACCCGCCGTTGTCTGATCGTTATGTACTTGAAGATCATCAAAACCATCACAACAGACAGGAGAGTATCTGCCATGAAAACCGTTACACAACTGCTGGCGCTGTGCCTCTGCTGCGCGCTGCTGCCTGCCGGCGCGCTGGCCGCGCCGGATGTGCTGTTTGAGGCGTCCGTCGCCCTGCAGGACGGTGCTGCGCCCACCCAGTTTTCCGTAACCAAAAGTGATGCGGACGCCGAAGATTGGCCCGACGATCCCATTTTGCAAATCGCGGTCACGCCGCCGGATGCTCCTGGTTACACGCTTGTGTTCCCTTCCCAGGAAAGCGCCGAGTTCGCCATCGCGCCGCTGCTGCATTTTACGGATATGAACGGCGACGGCAGTCTCGACATTGCCGCCCTATATGTGATGGGCGCGTCCAATGTATTCTACACCTACTTTTTATATGATCCCGCCGACCAGCGGCTGCACTATGCTTCGCAGCTGGGCATCCTTGCCAACGCCGCCTACGACGCGGACCATAACGTAATCCTCTCGCAGGTCAGCGACGGCGTCATGCTGCAATACTATACACTGTTCGGCTTTGCGGACGGCCAGCCCGCAGCGCTTGGCACCGCGTATATGGAGGAGGAAGAAACGGAACAGGGAAGCACCCTGCATACCAACGTTACCGCGCAAAACGGCGAGGTGCTGCTGGATACCGTGCTATCCTGCGGCGATCATGCCACCGTGTGGAATGCGCAGTACGAAGCCATGATGCAGGTGCTGCTGGATCTTAATCGCCAATAAGCGTCCCGCAGTCTGCCAACAGCAACAATCAGCAAAGCCGCCTCGTAAAAGGCGGCTTTACTGATGCTGTATTTTTGTTATTCTGCCTGGAACACCGGCTGATCCTGTGCGTCGTAGCGCACGGTGCGGATGTGGCAGTGGCGGTTGGGATCGGAAAGCGGGCTTCCGTGAAAGCCCGGGTAGGGGCGTGCATGGAACACCAGCACATCCTCACCCCGCTTGTTTTTGGTAAAGCTGTTGTGCCCCGGTCCGTAGAGCTCGTTTTCCGGTTCGCTGACCATCACGGGCACAGGCGACTTATGCCACGATTCCGGCTTGCACAGGTCGCTGGTTTCCTCGGCGGTGAGCATACCCATGGCATAGCGCTCATCGGTCGCGCTGCCGGAATAGGTGAGGTACAGCTTACCGCCGTGGCGGAGCACCGAGGGCCCTTCGTTTACCTTGTAGCCGTAGCATTCCCAGTCATACTCCGGTATGCTGATGCGCGAGGCGGGCAGCCGGAGCGTACAGGGATCCTCCATCTTTGCGATGTACAGGTTGGAGTTGCCGGGAATATCCGGCTCGCTCTGCGCCCAGACGAAGTAGGTATCGTCCCCCACGGAAAATGTGGTGGAATCCAGCGAAAAGCTCTCCCAGCCGGTATCCATCCTGCCCTTTTCGGTAAACTCCCCTTCCAGCGGATTTGGTGAGGCGTTTTCCAAAATAAAAATACGATGGCTGTCCGGACTGTCCTGCTTGGCGCCGAATGCCCGCGCGGCTGCGAAATAGATGTACCATTTGCCGCCCAGATAATGGATCTCGGGCGCCCAGATGTAATGGCTCATCGCGCCGCTTTCGTGGTGGTTCCAAACGGTCTTTGGCTGCGCGTTCGGCAGTGCTTCGATGGTGTCGGCGCGGCGCAGCTCTATAAACTCAAAGTTTGGCTCGCTAGCCGTAAAATAGTAATAGCCGTCGGTGTGCAAATAAATCTGGGGATCCGCACGTTGGGGGATCAGCGGTTTCATTCACAAACTTCCTTTCACGTGTGATAAGGTTTTACTTCACCAGCCGGATCACATTCCAGCTCAGTGCCGGCAGCGTAATCTGCAGCTTGCCGCCGTCCATTTGGCCGGCGTCGCCCGTAACGGGCGTTACGGTGTCGGGTGCGGCTTCGGTGTTAACGGCCTTTACGTCATCATGGTGCAGCACGCTGTGCTCGGCGACGCGAAGATCGCCAAAGGCACGCAGATCCGTATCCAGCGCAATAGCTTCGGTCAGGCTGCGGTTGACGGCAAAGATCGTTACGCTGCCGTCGTCCGCCATCGTTGCGGCGGCGTCTACCAACGGCACCTGATCAAAGTCCTTGCAGGCATAGGTCGGGCAATCGATCACGGGGCGCAGCGCCATGCCGCGGCCCAGCGTCGAGGCCTGCATAAGCGGGTAGAAAATCGTCTGCGCCCACACGCCGCCGCCCGTGCGCGTCATGATCGGCGCAATCACGTTCACCAGCTGCGCCATACAGGCGACCTTCACGCGGTCGGCATTGCGCAAAAGCGTTATCAGCATCGCACCTACCAGCAGCGCGTCCTCAAAATTATACACATCCTCCAGCAGCGGCAGCGCGCGGCCCCAGCGGTCGCTCTTGTGCAGCTGCTGATCCTGATCGTTGGAGTGATACCACACGTTCCACTCGTCAAAGGAGAGGTTGATCTTCTTCTTATTCCGCTTTTTCGCGCCTACAGCGTCGCAGATGGAAACGACTTCCTTAATGAACGCATCCATGTCCATGCTGCGGGCCAGGAAATGCGGCGTATCGTTTTCCTTATTGCCGTAATAGCGGTGCAGGCTCAGGTAATCCACATTGTCATAGCACTGGCTTAATACCTCGT
>DAOPIR010000028.1:0-20202 GCA_035399245.1 Candidatus Limiplasma sp. | reverse complement strand
GATAACGTACAATAAGTTGCGCAAATTGAAAAACAAATAGGAAAGGACAAGTCAGCAGCCTTTTGGTAGAATAAAGTCACCACAACCATTCACCGAAAGGGGAACTGCCAACATGTCCGAGAAAATAGTACAGCTAAACGAGGAAATCATCAAGGGCGAATTAAAGGAACTGGTGCGCAGCAGCGTGGAAGAAACCCTGAACAACCTGCTGGAGCAGGAAGCCATGGCACTGACCAACGCGGCGAAATACGAGCGCACAGAAGCCCGTGAAGGATACCGTGCCGGGCATTACCAACGAAATCTTACTACGACATCCGGTGACGTAAAGCTGAAGGTCCCCAAACTGAAGGGCGCATCGTTTGAAACGGCCATCATTGAGCGATACCGCCGCAGGGAAAGCAGCGTAGAAGAAGCGCTGATCGAAATGTATCTGGCGGGCGTTTCCGTCCGCCGGGTGGAGGACATTACCGAAGCCCTGTGGGGAAGCAAGGTATCGCCTGCCACGATCAGCGAGCTAAACAAGAAAGCGTACGTCCATATTGAGGATTGGCGTAACCGGCCATTGCAGGGCGGCAAGTACCCATACGTTTATGTGGACGGTATCTATCTGCACCGCAACTGGGGCGGGGAGTATGAGAACGTAGCGATCCTGGTTGCTATAGCGGTCAACGAGGACGGATACCGCGAGGTCATCGGGGCAGCGGAAGGAATGAAAGAGGACAAGATCAGCTGGGTAAGCTTCTTTCAATGGCTCAAAGGACGCGGATTGAACGGTGTGCAACTGATCGTCGGAGATAAATGCCTTGGGATGCTGGAAGCAGTTGGTGAGGTTTTCCCGGAGGCGAAATACCAACGCTGTACCGTCCATTTCTACCGAAATGTATTTTCTGCTGTTCCCCGCTCCAAGATGAAGCTGGTAGCTAAGATGCTTAAGGCGATCCATGCACAGGAGAGCAAAGCGGCGGCGAGGGTCAAAGCCAAGCAGGTTGTTGCTGCTCTACAGGAGATGAAACTGAAAGAGGCTGCCGCTAAGGTTGAAAATGGCATTGAAGAGACGCTGACCTACGCGGATTTCCCGTTTGAGCATTGGACGCGCATCCGTACCAACAATGTGATTGAGCGGCTGAACCGGGAGATTCGGCGACGAACAAGGGTTGTTGGTACCTTCCCCGATGGCAACTCAGCCCTGATGCTGGTGTGTGCCCGCCTGCGCCATGTTGCAGGTACCCAATGGGGTAACAAGAAGTACATGAGTATGAAACACTTGGAGAATACCGGCTTCCTCCCGGATTCCATAGCCGGTTGATCTCACGATACTATGGCTGCTGACCAATTTGCGCAAAACTATTGACGGTACCCCGGATTGCCAAAGGATCGCCTGCAGCACAAAGCAGCGGAACAAATAAAAGCCTTGCATCTATTTGATACAAAGCTAATGTTTGGTGGTCTGTACTGGACTCGAACCAGTGACCCCATCGATGTGAACGATGTGCTCTACCAACTGAGCCAACAGACCACGCGCAAGGAAAAGCGCTTATCCATTAAAGCACAGGAACGTCGTTCTGTCAAGATCAGAAGCCACACATTTCCAACGGAAATAGCGGTTCTCGCCAACATATTTTAACGGATCGATTGCTATCACCCTAAAAGCGCAGCGATCAGTAATCTCCGCTTTCTTCAAAAGTCAGATCATCCAGCGTTGGTTCCTCCAGCGTACCGTTAGCATAGCGCACTTCCGCCTCCGCCATGATCTTCTCCGTGGCGGAAACACCGCAACGGGTTGCTCCGGCCACACGCAGCGCCAGCACTGTATCCAGATCGCGGATGCCGCCGGAACCTTTCACCTGGCAATCGGCAGGTACGCTCTTGCGCATAAGAATCACATCTTCCAGCTTGCAGCCGCCAGAACCATAGCCCGTACTGGTTTTCACCCAATCCGCACCGGCAGCGGCGGCCAGCTTGCACGCGCGTACCTTTTGCTCGTTGCTTAAATAGCAGGTCTCGATAATCACCTTTACCTTCGCGCCGCGGCTATGCGCCAGTGCGCAGATGTTGGCAATCTCATCCTGCACATATTGGTCATCACCGCCGATCAACCGGCCGATGTTGATCACCATATCCAGTTCTTCACAGCCGTCGTTGAGCGCCGTCTCGGCCTCTGCAAACTTAATCTCGGACTTATGGTTGCCGTGCGGAAAGCCGATCACCGTGCATACATGCACGTCGCTGCCCGCCAGCAGCTCTTTGACAAGCGGCATATCGGCAGGCCGGGCGCACACGCTTGCCGTACCATACTTCAGTGCAATTTCACAGCCGCTGCGAATATCATCCTGCGTTAAATAGGGCTGCAAGGTGCTGTGATCCAGCATTTTCGCAATATCCTTCGGTGTCAGTTTCATAGGAGGATCTCCTTTCGCTCGCTGTAACGCCGGCTCTTCCTCCGCAGGAAGTTCCGGTTCATCCTGCTCTTCCTCAAGGGCCGCATCCTGCACGCGGCAGTATGCATTGCGCATGGCATAGCCACACTCAACGCTTGCTTCCAGCGGCTCATCATACAGGGACGGATCCCTTTGCTTGCGCTCCAAATAGCTGATGTCGGAATCATAACCGCTCATCGTACCCACACCGACATGGACAGCCGCCCGCAACCGTTCCGCACGTTTTTCCAGCTTCTGCAGCAATGCCTTTTCCGCACCCCCGCCGGCTTTTGCCATTTCCAGCCGGTACAGTGCATCGATCAACCTGCCTTTGGTCTCCTGCAGCCGCGCCTGTTTTTGCTGGGACAGATACTCTTCGGCCGGCAGGTGCAGATTGATGCAGCGGAACGTAAGCTTTTCGATGTCCAGCCGACGGGTGTGGATCATCTCAAGGCTGTTTTTGATGAATACATGCTTGCCCATCGTGCCGTCCACGTTCATACCGCTTCCGTAAGCCGGATTGTTAAGCGCATCGGCTGTCATAAGCGTCATATCGCGGTCACGCACCACCGCTATGCGGATCCGGTCGGGATATTTTCCGCCGGGAGCCGTGGGATCGTAAACAGGGGCAATTTGATAGCTCTCACACAGCTTGCGCATATCCAGCTCCCGGTTCACCTTGTTCACATACGGCAGGATTTCCTGATAGGGTATCCACAGATCACCGACAAAGTCCATGCCCTCGTAATACGGTTGCGCCAGCCGCGCATAGGCCGGCGTCACGGCCTGCTCCGAGAACAGGTCGCAGGCATAGCGCATCGGCATATATTGCTGTATCTGCACAGCCTGGCGTGCGCTGTGCAGGAAAAAGGTTTCCTGTCCATCCCTGCCGCGCTTGCCGGAAAGCATCACGCTGCGCTGCAGCAGCTTTTCCAGCTCGCGCTGCCTGACGGAAACGGCGGCGCGGTTTTTGGAGCGCAGATAATCCGCGGCAAACGCATCCGCATCATACGGCTTGCCGGTACGGATAAACGCGATGGCATACCGGATAAATGACTGCGCCTGAGCAGTAATCTCCAGCTGTTCCTCCATCACATCCAGATAACCGGAGCGCAGCTTGATGCTATCGGGCACCGCTACGGCCTGACAGCCGTTACCGATCATGTGGATGACCAGCTTTTCTCCCATAAACGGACGATATTGGGGAAACATTTCCGCCCACGCGTCATCCACTGTAAACACGCTGTCACCCTGAAAATGCCCCTCATAATCGAAATTCCGGCTGAAATTATCCGCCGTATACAGCGATGGATGTTCCAGATACATTTTAGCGTGGTACTCGGCGGGATCCATGCTGAAACCGGCAGGCGTAACAAACCGGTGCTCCGGCGTAGCCTTGCCGATATACTCCATGTTTTGAATCATTTCCGCGGGAAATACCGTCAGCAGCGCCCGGTAGCGCCCGGGGATCTCTGTTTGCCCGAACAATGTGCCCGCATCGGAAAACAGCACGTCCTTGGACAGTCCCGCATAACTGATAATGCCATAGTCTTCGATATTCATAGCCGCCTCCTTTCCCCGGGAATCAAAGCTCGTAGATAAAATGCAGCTTCGGCAGCAAACGGTCGATTGTAATCCTGCAATACACAGGCTGTTGCTCTTCATATGCACGCAGCACATACATCTGCCCGTCGGACGCATCCAGCATCATGCGCAGCGGCTCCAGCCCATCACAGCTGGCCGCCATACAAAACGCCAGCGGAAGGCTGGGATCGGCTTCATGTGCAAATACCGCCTCATCAAACGCACGTGCCGGCGGTGCGGACACGGTGTTCGGATAGGTTTCAAACACACGCTCATACATAAAGCTGAGCGGGCTTTTGGCGGATGTAACCGGCAGCTTGAAACGGATTTCCAGCGCCTGGCATACCGACAGGTACGCTATGATGCTCTGATGGAATTTGTCCGCATTCTCACCAAACGGCACGTTACCCTCCGGCCAGGCAATCGGCTGCCAGAACACAAAGCCGGCTCGCTGGCAGCCGGGCACAATCAGACCGTCATCCATCGGCGTACGATGAAACGCAAGCGGCCTGCGCCCTGTTTCCTTAATCGCAGTTTTTTGAAACCGAACCATAAAATCATTGACGATCGGGGTAATCTTACCGGGCATCCTCGTCACTCCTTGACAGCATAGGTTATCCGCAGCGATGCGGCGCCGCTTTGCGGGTCGGCGGTAATCCAAACCATACCAAACGGATACCGCAGCAGCACGTTTTGCCGATCCTCCGCACACGGATCCTGCACACCCGCCAGCTGAAGCAGCGTCTGCCGCTGCTGCGCCGCGGTTCCTTCGGTGAGGGTAAACTCCGCCGAGCGCAGGCGATCCTCATGCAAATAGCACGCACAGGCCGCTTGCAGCCCACCCATGGGAAACATATGGGACAGCAAAACAGACGGGTGCTGCGGATCATCCGCATAACAAGGCTTGCCGGTGTACGCCTCCAGCTGTTTTTGCAGTTTTTCAGCCATCATATACCCGGTAATGGAGAAGGTGTCCGTGAGTGCGATCTCTCCGTTGCTTTCATTCAATCCGCACAAACCGGCCGCGCTCCTTTCCATGAAACGGAAGTTTTATTTTCCTTTTTGGGTTCCCTGATAAAAGTGTATCATTCGTGTGGTGTACTGTCAATCCAAATCCGCTCTGCCTGTGCCAGCAGCGCGTCCCGCCGGTTGGGAATATGCCCGTTAACGGTATCCCGCCAAAGTTCGGCAAGCACAGCGCCGATTTGCACCTTCGGCATACCGGTTTTTTGGCAAAGCGCCAGCAGATCGTTTCCGCCGACGGCCAGCTCCTTCAGGCCGGGTGGCAGCCCATCTTCAGCAATCGCCGCAAGCCGTTGTTCCGCATGCAGATATGCATCGTAATATGCGGTGTCATCTTCGGCCAATGCCCTCAGCAGCGCCTTGCAATCATGCAGTGCGGGCAACCCGAAGCAGAGGATATCCGATGGCTTGCTATGCTGCTTTTGGAGCGCCTGGAAAGCAGCAAGAATATCCGCCGCGTATTTCACGTCACGGTTTGCGTACCGCAGCGCCGTCATGCGGTTCATCAGCTCGTCCGGCGTCCTGCGGTGATACAGCAGCGCGAACTTTGCGCTGATGGAAAGCTCCGCCGCATGGTCAAACGCCGTAAAATCAAACGGTACCAGCGTGCCGAACAGCTTTGGCCATACGCCGATTTGCACCAGCGTGGCAAGCCCTGCCGAAACTGGCGGCACCGTGCGGGCCAGCATCGGATATTTATTGTCGGAAAGCAGCAGCCTCGTCAATTCGTCACGTTTTCGCTCTGCCGCGATCTCATCCAGCAGCGACGCATATTTTTTGCACGATTTCAGCACGGCATCCGTCAGCGTAAACCCGAGCTCGGACTGAAAGCGCACCGCACGCAGAATACGCAGGCCGTCGTCCTTGAGCACTTGATCAGGATCCCTGGTTACCGTGTGCAGCGTGCGGCTTTGCAGATGAATAAGCCCGCCCGTCGGATCGATCACGGTATCCGGATTTTGCAGAGGCGAGTAAAGCGCGTTTACGGAAAAATCGCGCCGCATGGCATCAACCTCCACCGTGTCGGCAAAGCGCACCGCAACCGGCTGGTGCCCCGTACGGTAGCTGTCCTGCCGGAAGGTGGTATATTCGGCCATATGGCCGTCCAGATGCAGCTCCACCGTGCCAAAATGCGCTGCCCGCAGCCTCGCGTGGATAGGCGTGCCCTCACACAGCTTCATCACCGCATCGGGCCGCGGCGCGCCGCACAGGTCAATATCGCTTACAGGCAGGCCCATCAGCGTATTGCGTACCGCGCCACCGACCGCGTATACGGGGCTTTGCGTAAACACCTGTGCAATCGTCTGCAGCCATGGTTCACGCAAGGGGCTTTGGCTCATATTCAGCTCCTTCAGCTTCTTTGATCTACCAATTTGACAAAGGTATCGATTTCGCCGCGGAATACATCCAGCGCGGTTCGCCACGTGTCGATGCTGCGTACGTCGATGCCGATCGTTTTGGCTACGTTGGCGATGGTATCGCTGCCGCAGGCGCCCAAGAATTCATCATACTTGGGCATAAACGACGGGCCTTCCTGCTTGAATTTCTGGTAAACGCTCAGGCCAAACAGCAGGCCGAACGCGTACGGGAAGTTGTAAAAATGCAGTCCAACCATGTAGTAATGGCACTTGTTGATCCACATATCCGGATGCAGAACCTCGGGATCCAGTCCGTCGCCATAGGTTTCCTTCTGGGCGTCAATCGTCATCTTGCGCAGTTCGTCGGGCGAGGGCGTGTGGGTCTTGCGGGCTTCAAATACAGCGGTTTCAAACAGGAAACGGCTGTAAATATCCACCATACACTGCGTGTCCTCCATCAGGCTGCCTTCCAGGATGGAAAACGCCATTTCCTCATCCGCCGTTTCCAGCACAGTCTGCGCCAGCATGGTTTCGTTGAACGTGGAGGCGGTTTCCGCCAGCGGCATGGGATACTGCGTCATCAGCAGCGGATACTTGCAGCTGCATTCTCCGTGCCACGCATGCCCCAGCTCGTGTGCCAGCGTGCTCACATCGGAAAAGCTGCCCATGAAATTGGTCAGTACACGGCTGATCTGCAGCTCGTGATTATCCGAGCAGAACGCGCCGCCCGTTTTGCCCTGCTTGGGATACACATCAATCCAGCGATTGTCAAACGCATGTGCCATGAAAGCGGCCATCTTCGGGTGCACCTTGTTGAAGGTATCGATAATCAAATCGCGCGCTTCTTCGATGGTGTACTTTTTGGTAGACTTTCCAACGGGCGCAAACAGATCATAAAACGGCAGGCCGCCCTTATGCCCCAGCAGCTTTGCCTTGGCTTTCAGATAGCGCCGAAAATCGGGAAGCGCTTCCCGGATGGCCGACCACATAGCGTCGAGCGTCTCATGATCCATGCGCGCTTCGGCCAGCTGCTGGGTGAGGATGTCGGGATAATGCTTGGCCTCACACATCGTGAGCGCCTCACCCTTGATGCCGCCCAGGCAAAACGCCATCGGCAGCGCAATCTTTTTATAAGCGGCCATTTCCGCCTCGTACGCCTTTTTGCGTACAACGGGATCAGGATCGTACGCCATGCCGCGGATGGCTGGCAGCGGATAGCTTTCGCCGTCCATCTCCACCGTCAGTGTGCCGATCAGCTGATCGCGCAGCTTGGAAAACGAGTCCCCGCCCGACAGCGACATCCGCAGCATCCACCGCTCCATGCTTTCATCCATCATGTGCGATGCCTGCTCTCCTGCCTCCAGCAGAGCAAAGTCGTTCTTTTTCAGCTCGGGGGTTTGCGCGATGATTGCTTTCAGGTTTTCGACCGAGCCGATATAGCGCTTGCACGCGCTGACGAACACTTCAAAGTCGACCGACAGTGTGCTGACGCGCTCCAGCATTTGGAATGCCTGCTGGTCTTCCGCATCTGTTGCCATTGACAGCTCGCAGTACATGTATGTACGTTGAATCATATTGGTATAGGCTTCCAGGTGTGCAAGCATCTCCAAAAGCTTTGTCTGCGCATCGCCGTCTTTTTGCAGAATTGCCATGCCGCTTTCGCTCATCGTGGCAAGTTTTTCCAGGTCGGCAGCCAGTGCCGGATCGTCAAAGCCCTGATAAATCACACTTAAATCCCATGTCGTTTCCATTTGTTGTTCTCCTTTATGACAAAATTCACCCGTTACGGCAAGCGCAACGGGTGTGAAATGGTTTTTTATGCCCGTTTTTGAAGCGCGGTTTCCTTCAGCGCGGCCAGGCAGCTTCCCTTGCTGCTCTCGATGTGCCATTGCATCAGCTTTTGCAGGCCCTCCAGATCATGGTTTTCGATCAGTTCCACGATACGGTGGTGCTCCTGATGTGCTTCCTTGCGGCGCTTGTCCTTGGCAATGCTCAGCGCGGAAAAACGGTGGATGTATTCATCCTGTCCCTGAATCACATGCAAAATACGCTTAAGGCCGGAAATCGCCGTTACCTGATCGTGGAACGACCGTGAGAGAACGGATAGCTCTTCAATCTGGTTGTTCTCCATCAGCCGGTCCATCTTCTGCAGCTTTTCCCGCAGAGACTTGATATCATCCGGCGTCGCGTTTTGGATGATCGCGGGTAATGTAATCATTTCCAGCGCGTTGCGGATGGTGTAGATCTCTTCCACATCCTCAATTGTAAACGCACGCACCACTACGCCCCGGCGGATGACATATTCCACCAGACCATCCCGCTCCAGTTTACGGAGCGCTTCGCGCAGCGGCGTACGGCTGATATGCAGTTTGTTGGCGTATTCTGTTTCCACAATACGGACGCCAGCGGGAATTTCGCCGGTTATAATTGCATGCTTCAGCGTCTCATATGCAATCTCCCGAATGGGCTTGTTCACGCCGGAAGATGAATAACGCATGGCCGACATCGAGTCACTCCTTGTATTTTCTTTGTATTTTGTATACTATCCCCAATGACAGGTTTTGTCAAGGTTAAGTTACCCACAGTGCACCTGTTTTCGGCAGAAATAATACAACTTTCAGGGCTGATTAAAGCGTGAGCGGCGCGATATGGAACAGGGTTTCATCCACCTCAACCTCTTCGGTTGCCGCGGGATAGGACAGGACGGTTTTTAGATTGTCCTCGGACAAGCGCGCATACTTCTTTTGCGGATCATGGTTCCAGGCAGGCGTCGTACCGATTGCCTTTTGCGCTACGGCAATACTTTGGTTCAGCTTAACGCTGGCTGCGGTCTGGGCCGTAAGCGCCTGCACGGTATCCACCAGCAGTTTAGGCTCTTCTTCCTCACGGAAGGACAGCTTACCGCCGAGGATTACCAGCTGGTCGGTCTGCAGCTGGTCTACAAACTGGTCGTAAATCTTTGGGAACACCAGCCCTTCCAGCTGCCCCGTTAAATCTTCCAGTGTAATAATGCCCATCATCGCGCCCTTTTTGGTAATTCTCGATTTTGCCAGCGCCAGTATGCCTGCCATGGTCACGGCATTTCCATCATAATCCATACCGTTATGCTCGTTTTCGGTCATGGAAAACACATCGGCAACAGTGGTAAAGCCGGTATCCAATAAATCCGCCACCTGATCCAACGGATGGCCGGAAATGTAAACGCCGGTCATTTCCTTTTCCATATTCAAAATCGCGTTTCGGCTATGCTCCGGCATATCGGGAACCTCTGCCTGCACGGAACAATCCTCCGGCGTCATCATATCAAACAGGCACATCTGGCCGCACAGGTTGTTTTTATGCTTTTTGGCCGCGTCGTCAAGTACGCGTTCATACACGCTCAACAGCTGTGCGCGGTTATATCCCGAGTAATCAAATGCGCCGGCTTTGATCAGGCTTTCGGCCGTACGCTTATTCACAGCCTCGCAGGGCACGCGGTCGGCAAAGTCGAACAGGTCGCGGTAGGGTGCGCTTTCCCGGTTCTTCATGATCTCTGCCACTGCCGAACGGCCGACGTTTTTCACAGCGCCCATGCCAAACCGGATGCCCGCTTTGCCCTTATCGTCTTTGCCTACGGTAAAGCGCCAGCCGCTTTGGTTGATATCGGGCGGCAGCACCGGAATGTCGTGCTTGCGGCAATACTGAATATACATGGCAACCTTGCCGGCGTTATCCATCACGCTGTTCATGATCGCGGCCATAAACTGCACGGGATAGTGCCGTTTCAGCCAGCCCGTCTGCACGGCGACCATGCCGTAGGCGGCCGCATGGCTTTTGTTGAACGCATAGCTGGCAAAGGTCGACATATCGTCAAATATCTGCTCGGCCGTCTTTTCATCCACGCCGCGGCGGATGCAGCCGTCTACCAGCACATTGCCATCCTTGTCGGTCATGCCGTGGATGAAATACTCGCGCTCCTGCTCCATCACATCGTGCTTTTTCTTGGACATGGCACGGCGCATCAGGTCGCTGCGGCCCAGCGAATAGCCAGCCAGATCCCGCACGATCTGCATTACCTGCTCCTGATACACCATACAGCCGTAGGTAACATCCAGCACAGGCTTGAGCTTCGGCGTCAGATAGCGCACGGAGCTTGCGTCCTTTTTGCCCGCGATGTACTTGGGGATCGAATCCATCGGGCCGGGACGATACAGCGAAATGGCGGCGATGATATCCTCAAAGGTTTCCGGCTTCATACCCTGCAAAAACAGCCGCATGCCGCCGGATTCGAGCTGGAATACGCCGTCGGTATCGCCTGACGAGATCATATCGTATACCGCCGGATCATCCATCGGGATATCCTCGGGGCGCATGTCCACGCCGACATCCTTCATCAAGTCCAGCGCGTCACGTATCACGGTCAGCGTACGCAGGCCGAGGAAATCCATTTTCAGAAGGCCCAGATGTTCCAGCGTGCCCATCGGGTACTGTGTAGTGATCACATCGTCGTTGCACTGCAAAGGCACGTATTCCGTCACCGGTTTTGCGGTGATCAGTACCCCGGCCGCGTGGGTGCTTGCATGGCGCGGCATACCCTCCAGCGTTTGGCTCATTTCCATCAGCCGCGCCACTTCGGGATCCATCGATACCATTTCATGCAACTGCGGGCTGATCTTCATGGCTTTGTCCAGGGTCATATCCAGGGAAAAAGGAATGGCTTTGGCCACAGCGTCCACCGCCGCATAGCGCATACCCAGCACACGGCCCACATCCCGCACCACTGCCTTGGCCTTCATGGTGCCAAAGGTGATGATCTGCGCCACGTGATCCGAGCCGTATTTTTCTGTTACATAATCGATAACCTCCTGCCGTCGCTCGTAGCAGAAATCGATATCGATATCCGGCATGGTAATGCGTTCCGGATTGAGGAAGCGCTCAAACAGCAGGTTGTATTTCAGGGGATCGAGCATTGTGATCCCCAGCGAGTATGCCACAATACTTCCGGCCGCGCTGCCGCGCCCGGGTCCGACCATGATGCCGTGCTTTTTGGCATAATCGATAAAATCCCATACAATAAGGAAATAATCCACAAATCCCATTGTGGCGATAACGTCCAGCTCGTAGTCCAGCCGTTTGCGCGGCTCGCTTTCAGGGTCGTTCGCCTGCTCCGGATATCGCTGTTTCAGTCCCTCCAGGCACAGGCGGGTCAGCATTTCCAGCGGTTTTTCACCCGTTTGAATGGGATAGGTGGGCAGGTGGCGGGTTTCAAAGTCGAAATCCATCCGGCAGCGCTCCGCGATCTCGGCCGAGCGCGCGATGGCATCCGGCACACCGGGAAACAGTTCCAGCATTTCCTGCTCGCTCTTGACGTACAGCTCCTCGGTTTCCATGCGCATGCGGGCTTCATCTTCTAAGGTCTTGCCCGTCTGTACGCACATGAGCACCTCTTGTGCGGCGGCATCCTTTTTATGGAGATAATGGCAGTCGTTAGTCGCTACCAGCGGGATGCCCGTCTCTTTGGAAAGCGCGATCAGATCCGGCAGCACCTGCTTTTCTTCGGGAATACCGTGATCCATGATCTCGATAAAGTAATTGCCTTTGCCAAACATATCCTGCATCATCAGCGCGTAATTCTTCGCGTCCTCGCGCCGGCCCTGCAAAAGCAGCTTGGGCAAATCGCCCGACAGGCATGCGCTCATGCAGATGAGCCCTTCGGTATGCTGTTTGAGCAACTCATAATCCAGCCTCGGGCGGTAATAAAACCCTTCCGTAAAACCGGCGGAAACCAGCTTGATCAGGTTCTGATAGCCGGTATTATTTTCACACAGCAGAATCAAATGGCTGTATTCACGGCTGACATGGGTTTTATCAAACCGGTCGGGGCAGATATACGCCTCCACACCGATCACGGGATGGATGCCCTCCGCCTTGCATGCCGAATAGAAATCCACCGCGCCGTACATCACGCCGTGATCGGTGATGGCGCAGTGGGTTTGGCCAAGCTCCTTGAGGCGCTTCATCAGCGGTTTGATGGAGCAAGCGCCGTCCAGCAGGCTGTATTGGGTGTGCAAATGCAGATGGGCAAAAGCCATAACGTTCCTCCAAATTCTTTTTCTCAGTATACTTCAATCGGTGATGGCATTCAAGCGGAAAGCATGTCGCGCAGCACCAAAACGCCAAAGGGCGGGATGGATACGCTGCCGATTTGTTTCTCGTTTGAAAACATGTTATACATCGGTTTTTCCAGCTCTGCCGTTTGGCTTTGATCGCTGTAGTTCAGCAGGAATAAATACCTCGTATCACCCTTACGGCGTACGCACAATTCCACCTCGTGCGGACATTTTACCAGCGACGCGAAGGGATGGTCCGCCTGCAGTGTTTGCAGCAGCACCGTGGCAATCTCCTCGGTAAAGCCGCAGCCGAAATAGTAGGCGCCGCCGCCGTTTGCATATGGCTTGCAGGTCATGCCCGGGGCATGATCGCTGAAATACGCTATCGTATCCGCGTCTTCGGCTGCTATAAGCGTTTCCTGAAAACCGGGTGCATCGTACCAAACGCCGTCCCAAACCAATTCCCGGGCGCACAGCGGGTGCGGGAAAGAGTATTCCCCCACCGTCACACCGCACAGCGTACTGGCGGGGCCGGGCATGGACCGCATGGGACAGCGGCCATATTCATCCTTGTAGCCCGTGCGCGCACCCATGATCAGCGTGCCGCCCTGCCCGCAGTAGGCTGCAAGCAATGCGGCGGTCGTATCCGTCAGGATGGCCGCGTGCGGATAGAAGATTACGTTATATTGCTTTAGCATTTCGCAACGATCAACCGCACACAGATTGATAAAGTCCAGCGGGGTATGCGTATGCTGCGCGGCGGCAAAGATCGCGGCGGTGGACTGCCGGTTCATCGGGCCGTGCCATTGATCGCGTTCGCCGTCCCAATCGTTCAAATAATCGGTCAGGATGGCAACCTTCGCTTCATAGCGGCTGCCAGCCGCCTCGCGGAGATTTTCAAACTCCTCATGTACCTGCCGCACTTCGTCAAGACGGCGGTTGGGGCGGTTGTCGTAGTCGTTTAATCCGTGCCAGTAAATCTCGGTGCCGTAGGGCGCGGTACGCCAGCGGAAATAGCTGATATAATCCGCGCCGTGGCCGACGGACTGCATCGTCCACAGCCGGATCTGCCCGGGCAGCGGCATCGGCGACATCATGCTGAAATCCCAGCCGTTGGCGCCGGCCTGCTGCTCCATCACGCCGAAGTTAGCCGACAAGGCGCGCACCTTGCTCAGGTGCATCGACCATTTCCGGTCCTTCAGCACATCCTGCGCCGGGGAACCTGTATAGGCGAAGTTCGGATAGCTGTCATACATGATAAAATCCAGCGCCGTCTGCGTAAGCGCATGGTTGTCCAAATGGTTGAAGATACCGTTAGTGGTAATAAAGCGGTCGCCGATATACTGCCGCAGAATATCGCTTTGCAGCTTTGCAAAGCGGATGGCGCTGTCGGAGAAAAACGCCTTGGCCAGCAACGACAAATGCGGGTTGCCCTGTCCCGACGGCGTATACTGTTCCAGGCAAACCTCGCTCCAGTCCGAATAGCTCTGGCTCCAAAAGCGCGCGCCGATCGCATCGTTAAGAGCCGCCACGGTTTGAAACCGCCGTTGCAGGTATTTCCGAAACTCTGCGTGATCCGCCTCGGCGTAAAACGCGTCCACCTCGCAGTTAAGCTCGTTGTCGATCTGCCATCCGATCACCGCGGGATGATCGCCGTACCGCTTGGCCAATGCGGTAACGATGGTTTTCACATAAGCGTTATAGACGGGTGAATTATACGTGTAGTGACGCCGGTGCCCATGGTGCATGGTTTTGCCGTCTTTGGTGCGGTTTAGCACTTCCGGATGCGCCTGGGTAAGCCATGCAGGCGGCGTGGCTGTAGGCGTACAAAAAATCACGTTCATCTTCTGCTGCGCGGCCAAATCCAAAAAACGGTCAAACAGCGAAAAATCAAATACATCCTCCTTGGGCTGCACAATACTCCAGGCAAACTCAAACACACGTACCGTATGGATTCCCAATACCGCCATGCGCCGCAGATCATCCGGCCACAGCGCTTCATTCCAATGCTCGGGATAATAACAAACACCCAATTGCAGGCTATCCTGTTTGATTGACTTGTCCATGATCGGCACCTCCGTAGCTTGATTGTAGCCTTTCCTTACGCCCGCCGTCAATGCACATTCGGCATTGCAGTTGTTAAATTTTCCAATATCGGGCAGCAATATTCCTATACATTTTGTGCATAACTACGGGCAGTTTGCCGTTGACATCTGCCGTCGGCGCTGATACAATGAGGGATAATATCAAGATAAGGAAGGGTGAGTTGAATGCTGGAAGAGAATATCCGCACGGGATTGACCTTCGACGACGTACTGTTAATCCCGCACGAAAGCCAAACGCTTCCCCGGGAAGTGAACACATCCGTACAAATCACGCCCTCGATTAAACTGAACATACCGCTGCTTTCCGCGGCCATGGACACCGTAACCGACGCCCGCATGGCCATCGCCATTGCCCGCGAAGGCGGACTGGGCGTCATTCACAAAAACATGTCCATCGAAGATCAGGCTGCACAGGTGGACAAGGTAAAACGCAGCGAGCACGGAGTCATCACTGACCCGTTTTTTCTTTCTCCGGATCATTTGATTCGGGATGCCGAAGCCCTGATGGCCCGCTATAAAATCAGCGGCGTTCCCATTACCCGCGGCAAAAAGCTGGTCGGCATTCTTACCAACCGCGATCTGCGGTTTGAAACCGACGACAGCCGCCGTATCGAAGAGGTTATGACCTCCAAAAACCTGGTAACCGCCCCCGTAGGCACTACCCTGGAAGAAGCTAAGAAGTTACTGGCAGCACACCGCATTGAAAAACTCCCTATCGTAAACGACCAGTTTGAACTCTGCGGCCTGATTACCATTAAAGATATTGAAAAAGCGACAAAATACCCCAATTCCGCCAAGGATGCGAACGGACGCCTGCTATGCGCCGCCGCCGTCGGCCTCACGCCGGACAGCATTACCCGCGTGGCTGCGCTGGTAAACGCCAAGGTGGACGTTATCTCCATCGATACCGCGCACGCGCATACCCTGTATGCGATTGAAACCTTGAAAAAGATCCGCAAAGCCTATCCCGATATCCCCGTTATCGCAGGCAACGTGGCCACTGCCGAAGCGACGAAAGCGCTGATCGAGGCGGGCGCCAGCTGCATTAAGGTCGGTATCGGCCCGGGCAGCATCTGCACCACACGCGTGGTAACCGGTACGGGTGTGCCGCAGATCACCGCGATTGCCGATTGTGCCGCCCAAGCCGATAAATACGGCGTTTCCGTGATTGCCGACGGCGGCATCAAGTACTCCGGCGATATTCCCAAGGCCATTGCCGCCGGTGCGCACGCTGTGATGCTGGGCAGCATTCTGGCCGGCGTGGACGAAAGCCCGGGCGACATGGAAATCTTCCAGGGCCGCAGCTTTAAGGTATACCGCGGTATGGGCAGCATGGCTGCCATGCAGCAATCCTACGGATCCAGCGACCGCTATTTTCAGGAAGCTGGTCCCAAGCTCGTACCCGAGGGGGTGGAAGGCCGCGTACCCTATAAAGGCATGCTGTCCGAAACCGTGTTCCAGCTGGTCGGCGGCCTGCGCGCGGGCATGTTCTACTGCGGCACCAAGACCATCGACGAACTGTGCAAAAACGGGCGTTTTATCCGCATCACCAACGCTGGCCTGCAGGAAAGCCACCCGCACGATATATCCATCACCAAAGAAAGCCCCAATTATTCCAGGCAAATCTAAGCTTTCGCTTCACACAGCGTCAGCATTAAAACGGCGGTATGGTTGCACAAGCAATCGTACCGCCGTTTCTAATGCCCGGTTATTTGTTTGCTACGCTTCGTCCGTTTCCGTAACGACGTTTGTTTCCGCCTCCTGTTTTCTGCGGGCGGCGGCGTCGGCCTGCAGCACAACCCGCAGGAGGCTGAGCAAAATCGGGCCGGCAATCAGGCCCAAAAAGCCCATATAGCAGAAGCCCGCGTACATCGCAATCATCGTTGCCAGCGGATACAGCCCCAGGTTATGCCCTACGATGCGCGGCTCGGCAATCTGGCGAATGATGATGACGCAGATATATGCAATTGCAAAAAACGCCGCCTTTGCGAAGTTGCCCATCACCAGCTCAAACAGGCACCACGGAATCAGGAATAGTCCCGCGCCAATCACAGGCAGCGCGTCGGCCGCCCCGATGATAAATCCTAAAAGCAGGCCGTATCGAACCCGAAACACAACAAAGATCAGCATCAGGAAAACGGTAATAATCAATGACACCAGCAGCTGGCTTTTGATCTGTCCGAACAGCGAATGAATCAGGTTGTTCTTGAGCACCGTACCCTGCCGGCGCATGTGTTCGGGGAATGTCCGCCGGTAAAACGCCTCAATCCGGTTCTTATCTGCCGTCATATAATACGTGCCCATGATGGTCAGCACAATCGACAGTAAAATGGTCGGCACCGAAGCCGCCGTATTGACCGCGGCGCCGGTAATGGACGCGGAAAGCGTACCCGCAAAGCTGATGGCGCTGTCGGAAATCGAGGAGATCGCGTTGTCGACATACACCATAACAGATTCCGGCAGGACATTTGAGTAGCTTTGGTACAGCTCGCGGATATACGGAAGCGCGGTATCCGAAAGCCAGGTGACAAATGCAGGCGTGTTCTGCAGAAGCTGTACCAGTTCCCTGATCATGCGGTTGATCAGCGCAAAAACGCCCGTGCCGAGGATACCGAACAGCAGTATCATGCCGATCAGCGTTATCAGCCCGCGCGGCAGCTTGACGCGCTTCATATGCCCCATGCAAAAGCGCACGGGCGGAATCAGCAAACGGGACAGTAAAAACGCCAGCACAAACGGCCAGCAATAAGGCAGTACGATAAAGAACAGCCACGTGCAAAACAGCGTAGCGGCAACCAGCCACGCGATGCGCGGCAGGCCATTCATTCGTTTGTTCCAGGCGTTCAGCTTATCCAGCAGCTGATTCAAATGCTATTCCTCCTGTCCCAAGGCGGTATCAGCCGTCGCTACGTACAGGGGCATGCCGAAACGGTTTTGCAAGGTTAATCACTCACTGTGCTGATCGTAATCACGATATCTTCAATCGCGGCCGCGGATCCGGAGTTGGTGCCCTCGTCCGTGGTTTCGTCCTGTGTTTCGGCGGCGTGACGCGCAGCCTGCCGCTCGTCGTATTCTTCCTGTGTAATCGCGCCGCGCTCCAGGTTATCCAGATCAATCTCATCCTTGCGCATCACGGTGCAGCAGTACGGACAAGGGGTTAGCGACGCATACGGCTCGTCATCCAGTTCGCCGTAGGTAAACTCCGTCAGCGGCAGATACCGGTCTTTAACCGAACTGCAATACTGGTCGGAGTGGTAGTACTTGCCGCCGTTGGGATTGTAATACAGCGGCATATCATCGTCGGGATAGGGCTGCTCGCGGCCGGCGTCATCCCAGATGACGATTTTAGGATAGGTGCCGGCATAGATGTAGGATTTCAAATTATCCCACAGCCATTCCGCATCCAACCCATCTTCATTTGCCTCGTTTTCAACGCGGATACAGCCATGGCTTGCCTTGGTACCCAGCAGCGATCCATAGCGGTTATAGTTGCTGGTCCCGTCGGCATTAAGCAGATGCGGCACCTCGTGTATCATATCGCCGCCATTATAGCGCATAGCATAGGAGCACAGCATGCCCTCCGCGTCATACTCGCCTGTGCGGCTCCAAATCAGATACTCGCCGGCCGAGGTTTCGTTATACGGTTGGCTGTCGCTGGCCAAGCCGGTAGACACCGCGCAGGAGGAGAACAGCTCCCCGTCGATAAAGACGTACAGCGTCTGGTTCAGCTTATCGACGATCAGCCCGATATGCTGGCTGGGCGTCACTTCCTCCAGCAAACTGGTTTTCACATACCCTTTGATGATGCGGTTGAGATAATCCATGCCCTCAATCAGCGTCCAGCCGTCCTCGTCTTCGCCTAATACATTCACAGCGGACGAATTAGGGTTGATATACCCGCCCAACTTGTCGGTGTTCACCTTTTTTCCGCCCGGTTCCGTGAGCGGATACACCTCGTAATCGCCTTTCAGCACCGTGATCGGCCGCGTGATGATCTCCCAGCAGGCCTCGGCATCGGTAATGTCGTACTGGAAGTCCTCCGGAAACCAGTAATCCTTTCCCGTTTCAAAGCCATCCAGCCAGCCCTCCAACGTCTTGGCCGAAGCGCTGAGCGGGATCAGGCCAACGATCAGGGTGCAAACGATCAGTAAAACAATCATGCGTTTGATTGCGGGTTGAGACTTCATGAATACCTCCAGGTTATTGCTTGGTCTGTTGATCTTTCTCGCGCAGTTCCACGCGGCGGATCTTGCCGCTGATGGTTTTGGGAAGCATTTCCACAAACTCGATGATGCGCGGATATTTATAGGGTGCGGTGATTTTCTTCACATGGTTCTGCAGCTCGATTTTCAGCTCTTCGCTTGGCGCAAAGCCGGGCTTAAGCACAATGGTCGCTTTAACCACCTGCCCGCGCAGCGGATCGGGCACTGCGGTAATTGCCGTTTCCAGTACGGCGGCATGCTCCAGCAGCGCGCTTTCCACCTCAAAGGGACCGATACGGTAGCCGCTGGACTTGATCACGTCGTCGGCGCGGCCCACATACCAGTAGTAGCCCCACTCATCGCGCCATGCGGTATCGCCCGTGCGGTAAATGCCGTTGTGCCACGCATTTTGGGTAAGCGCCTCGTCCCGATAATATCCGGAAAACATGCCTACAGGCGGATTATCCCGATCAGCGCGAAGCACAATTTCGCCGGTGACGCCCGCCGGACAGGAATTGTCGTCATCGTCCACGATATCCACATTGAACAGCGGGCTGGGCTTGCCCATGCTGCCCGGACAGACTTTCATAAAAGGGAAGGTAGCCAGCGTAACCACCAGCTCGGTCTGGCCGAAGGCCTCGCGCAGTTCGATACCCGTGCGCCGCAGCCACTCCGCCGCCATATCGGGGTTCAGCGGTTCGCCCGCGATGGAATAATGCTTGACGCAGGACAGATCGTAGTTGTCAAAATCCTCCTGCATCATATAGCGGTACATGGTAGGCGGCGCGCAAAACGTCGTTACCTTATACTGCGTCAGCTGCTTCAGAATATCCTTGGGGACAAAGCGTCCGAACTCATACACAAACACCGCGCTGCCGCACAGCCACTGGCCGTACAGCTTGCCCCACACGCTTTTGGCCCATCCGGTTTCGCTGATGGTAAGGTGCAGCCCGCCGTCGATACACTGCTGCCAATAAAGCGCCGTGATAATGTGCCCCAGCGGATAATAAAAATCATGCGCCACCATCTTGGGCATACCGGTGGTTCCGCTGGTGAAGTACAGCAGCAGCATATCATGGTTATGCGCGTATTTCTCCCCCTGCGGTTTTGGAAACTCCGGCGAAAAAGAAGGCATCTCATCTGCGTAGGTGTGAAAGCCATCGTGCTCGCCTTCCAGAATCACCAAAGATTCCAGCGTTTTGCACACGGTTTTGGCATGGGTGGCAGCCTGCAGCAGATGCGCGTCACGGTGGGTAATCACAATGGCTTTGATGTCCGCGGCGTCCACGCGGTAAATGATATCCTTATCCTTGAGCAAATGCGTAGCGGGCACAGCCACCGCGCCGATCTTGTGCAGCGCCATGATAATGGGCCAGAACTGCAGATGGCGGCGCAGGATCAGCAGCACCTTGTCGCCCTTCCCG